>JBCDMA010000275.1:0-5405 GCA_038744645.1 Pseudomonadota bacterium
AGATATGGAAGCGCAACGCAGTATTTTAGTAATTGGACTCCTCATTGTAAGTTTTTTGTTGTGGATGGAGTATGTTGATTTCTCCGATCCGTCAAAAACAGTTGTCGATGTGGCGAGTGAAACGGTTCCAGGAAATGCTCAACAAGGTTTCGTGCCGGATAATAATGCGGCCGGAGGTGACGGGCAAACGGGTAACTTTGTGCCGCAATCTGACGACGCTGTATTCGAACAAAATCTGCAAGCGCAACAACAGAATACTCGATTAATTTCTGTCACAACTGACACGCTTAGCATTGCAATTGATACATTAGGAGGCGATGTCGTCGTTGTAGACTTACTCAAGTACCCGCTCGAACAAAACGGTGACACGCCCTATTCAATATTAAATAACAGCGAAAAAACGTTTTATATCGCGCAAAGTGGCTTAACTGGGCAACAAGGCCCAGACCAACCTTCAGGTCGCATGCGTTACATTGCTGAACAGTCTTCTTACGAAATGGAAGGAGACACTCTGGTAATACCGATGTCGCTCACAACAAAAGATGGCATCGAGGTCACCAAAACATTTAGTTTTACTTCTGGCAGTCATATTGTTGATGTTGATTACATTATCGAAAACACATCGTCACAACCGGCTCAGGTGCAGCAGTATGCGCAGTTAAAGCAAACAACAATTGCTCGCGAAGGCGGAAGTATGTTCATGCCAATATATCGAGGCGCGGCATACTCAACACAAGATGAGCGTTATGAAAAATATAAGTTTTCAGAATTCGAAGACGATCCATTGAGATTGGCAACGATAGGCGGTTGGGTTGGAATGCTAGAGCATTATTTTGTATCTGCCTGGGTACCACCGCAACTCGAGAGCAATACACTATATTCAAGCATGGCCGGCACAAATGCCATCATTGGATATACGGGTCAAGCGCAAATCATACAACCCGGCGAAACGGCGACGATAGGCAGTAAGCTATATGCTGGTCCAAAAGATCAAGAAACTTTAGAAGGATTAGCAAGGGGTTTAGATTTAACCGTTGACTATGGGTTTTTATGGTGGATTTCAAAACCCTTATTCGAACTACTCAAGTTCATTCAAAGTGTGGTCATCAATTGGGGCCTATCAATCATTATTATTACGCTTCTTGTTAAAGGAGCCATGTATTGGTTGACAAAGAAGCAGTATGAATCAATGGCAAAAATGCGCGCTCTGGCACCCAAATTACAGCAATTGAAAGATAGATATGGCGAAGATAGGCAGAAGATGTCCCAAGCCATGATGACGTTGTACAAAAAAGAAAAAGTTAATCCGATGGGTGGCTGTTTTCCGCTCCTATTGCAGATGCCGATATTCTTAGCACTATACTGGGTTTTGCTAGAAAGCGTTGAGCTTCGTCACGCGGAATTCGTCTTCTGGATAACCGACCTTTCCGTGCGTGACCCATTTTTCGTATTGCCCATTTTAACGGGTGCGTCTATGTTCTTACTGCAAAAGCTGCAACCCATGACAATTCAGGATCCGCTACAACAAAAGATCTTCCAATGGATGCCTGTTGCAATGAGTATTTTCTTTTTCTTCTTCCCTGCAGGTCTCGTTCTTTACTGGTTGGTAAGTAACGTAGTCACACTCGTGCAAGCGAAAATGATCTATGCATCAATGGAAAAAAGAGGCATAAAAACGCATTAATATTTTATGTATGCATTTAACGTGTCATTCTTTTGGACTATTAAGTACTTTTTAAAGTATTGATATTCATCATAGTTTTATTGTGAATAAATGTGAAATGAGAGAAATGTATGCCTTCTTTTGATATTGTTTCTGAAATTGACAAAGTCGAAGTCAAAAACGCTGTCGATAATGCAAGCAGAGAGTTATCTACACGGTTTGACTTCAGAGGTGTGGATGCGTCTATAGAATTATCTGACGATATTGTGACATTAAAGGCGGAAGGTGATTTTCAGCTTCAACAACTACAAGATATATTGCGTAATGCCTGCGCCAAACGCCATGTCGATGCACGCGCTATTCAGCCGGATACGGTAGAGCGAAGTGGAAAGACGCACAAACAACCGATCAAATTTGTCCAAGGCATTAATCACGATCTGGGCAAAAAAATTAATAAGCTCATTAAAGATAAAAAACTAAAAGTGCAATCGAGTATTCAAGGCGAACAGATTAGAGTCACGGGCAAGAAGCGAGACGATTTACAATCGGTCATTGCGATACTGAAAGCAGAGGACTTTGGACAACCGCTGCAGTTCAAAAACTTTAGAGACTGATGCATAAAGAGACAATCGTCGCTTGTGCCACGTCACCTGGTAACGCCAGTGTCGGCATAGTGCGGGTGTCTGGCCCGAATGCGTCCATTGTCGCAGAAAAACTCATAGGACATGTTCCGCCCTCCCGGCAAGCTGTTTATGTTCCTTTCAAAAATGCAGATGGTCTGAAAATCGACCAAGGCCTCGCGCTTTTCTTTAAATCGCCCAATTCCTTCACCGGTGAAGATGTGCTCGAGCTGCAAGGCCACGGCGGCACTATCATAATACAAATCATTTTAGATGCATGTCTTGCAACGGGAAAAGTGCGTTTGGCTCGGCCTGGTGAATTTAGCGAACAAGCATTTTTAAACGACAAGATGGACTTGACCCAAGCTGAGGCTATCGCTGATCTGATCAATGCTAGCTCAGAACAAGCTGCATTAAGCGCAGTGAGGTCTTTAACGGGCGAGTTTTCAAACATTGTAAACCAGCTCGTCAATTCAGTAGTTCATCTACGTATGTATGTTGAAGCTGCCATCGATTTTCCTGAGGAAGAAATCGATTTTCTTGGTGACAAAAAGATCAAAGATGACCTGAATACGATCATTTCACAACATGAATCAACGCTTGGGATAGCGCGCCAAGGAAGCCTTCTTAGAGACGGTATGCACGTAGTAATCGTTGGTAAACCAAATGCTGGCAAATCTAGCTTGCTAAACGCATTATCTGGGACAGAAAGTGCGATTGTGACCGATATTGAAGGCACAACAAGAGATGTCATCAAAGAGTTTATCCACATCGATGGAATGCCGCTTCACATAATTGACACTGCTGGAATAAGGCAAGCTAAAGATGAAGTTGAAAGGATTGGTATTGACCGCACTTACAGCGAGATAGAAAAGGCGGATAAAGTCCTTTTTATCCTTGATGCTACAGTTGAAGCATCTAATGATGTTGCAACAGTATTACAAGATATGCATCTCCCAGATCCAATCGCGGAATTAGCGTCGGAAAAGAGCATCAGCGTGATAAGAAATAAGTGCGACCTTAGCAGCGAGAGCATTGGCATCGAATTTGAGAAACAACCTGTATTGAGGATTTCTGCGAAACAAAATGCCGGTATTGATTTGCTAAAAAATCACTTAAAAGAAAGCATGGGTTTTCAGCAAGTAGGAGAAGGCCAGATCATCGCTAGGAAACGGCATATTCATTGTCTACAGGCATCGTTTGATCACGTCCAAATAGGTCAACAACAGTTAAATGAGAACATGGCAGGCGAGCTCTTAGCCGAAGAGTTAAGAATTTCACAACAGTATCTAAATGAAATTACGGGTGAATTTACGTCAGATGATCTTTTAGGCAAAATATTTTCATCATTCTGCATCGGAAAGTAGTCGCTACCTGTAATAGAATACAGATAGTCGTTATAATCACAGTATCGATACCAACCCATTTTTAAATGTAATGCACTTTGAAATTATTGTAGGCTCGGTGCTGGGTGCAAGTGAATATGTGGCAGATGCGGTAGACGCATTTCTTTTAAAGAAAAATCACACCTGCCAAATACATCTTAATCCAACCTTGAAAGACATCCCCAAAGACAATACCTGGATAATTATTTGTTCAACGCATGGCGCAGGCGAACTACCCGAGAATATTCAGCCATTTGCAAATGAGCTTGATAACTGTCAACTTACCAATCAGTTCCTCGTTATTGGGCTCGGAGACATCAGCTATGACACCTTTTGTCAGGGTTCAATCACGATGCAGGAGAAACTCGAAATTGCAGGGGCTAAAATAATGATATCGCCATTGCACATCGATGTATTAAACCATCCTGTACCAGAAGAATACGCAATTGAGTGGCTAAATGAGAACTTCGCTGCACTTAAATGATCTTGAACTCAATGCTTTGTCAAATAGCCTGAGTAATGAAGCCAAGGTGTTGTATATCCTGCATTTATGCCAGGAATACACGTCAGCATCACAAAAAATCACAATTAAAAATCAACACATTTCTGCGCTTTTAAATAGTAAGAACGCATTGATCACAAGGGGTAGGCAAATAACAGCGCTTTTGCTTGAACTGCATGATGTAGGTTTGATTACGACAGATACACCTATTAACCACAATAGAACGATGAATAACCAAAGTGTTTCCTTGCCTATGAGATCAAATATGCCTTCTACGGAACACTTTGCCATATCGGTTAATTGGCAACCGACTAACACGGATATTGAACAACTATCAGCACTTGTTGGTTTAATTGACGCCACATATACTGAAGAAGAACTGGGCGAATTTTTAGCGTATTGGATCACGCGGAATGAAATACAACTGACATCATTTCAATGGACGCAAAAACTGGTGACTTTTTTGAAAAAGAGACGTTTTCACCAGCCGAAGCATCATGAAGACACCAAACATGGACACCAGTATGCAACACCCGAAGCCGGCTTACACGGTGATGACAACGTCAAAAATCTCGTCAAAAAGTACAATAAGTAAATAAGCACAATACATTGAGCTCGCAAATACTATGAAATCAATCAACCAACAACTCAAAGCGGTTGCTGACAGCTTGGGTAAATCCGCATTCGACGAATATCAAACGCATCAAGATGCGCTTTCCTATACAGAAAGAAGACAGCTTTACGCAAAGCAAGCGAACGAAGAGGTCATTGAGTTACAAAGGAAGTCTAAACAATCGCGTATTGAAAAACTGCTCGGCGCATCTGAGCTAAACCCAAATTGGACGTTCGATAAACTGGTTGAAGACAGCCAAGATGCAAAAGATGCAATTGACATTGCTCGTGCATTTATTGCAGCACATAGCGACCGAGAGTGGCGAAATGGAAAGTCCCACCTTATGTTGTTTTTTGGTGATTATGGCAGAGGAAAATCACACATCGCAGGCGCTATCGCGCATCAACTGATAGAACAATATGAAGTCACTGTGCTGTACAGACAACTTCAGTCTCTTCTAGAGATGCGGTTCTTTTCTTATGATTTTAGTGCTGATGACGACGCGCCTGAACAATTTAGAGAAATCTCCAGGCAGCTGCTTGATGTTGAATTATTGATATTGGATGAGGTATGCGTAAACGAAACAGTTTTAAAACCTAACGCGCAGAGTTGGCTGGGCAAT
>JBCDMA010000276.1:0-5378 GCA_038744645.1 Pseudomonadota bacterium
AATACCTGTCTATTAAAACAGGAACTCACTTGATCAGAATTGTTTGCGGAGATTGTAATGGCGGCTATGCGCTTAATTGTTTCAGGCCTTATTGCGTTTGTCTTTTATGCGGGTTGGGCTTGGTACGCAAACAGTTTGGTAGTATCTGATCATCAACAGCTTATAAAAGCTGCTCTCGTTCAAGGGGGCTATAGTGGCGCAATGACGTTTATGTTCACAGCAATGCTGGAGTACTTCTTTAAAAAAATGGGGGCAAATTCATTTTGTCTCGTTTTGATCACGCCCCGTTGGTCAACACATACTGAACGTGATCCATGCGCGACAAAAGAGACCTTTATTGCTGCACTGAAACAATTTGCGATAGTTAACAAAAAAAGCATCGCTGGTAAGTTCTTAGTGCCATTGCCCGCACTTTTCATTCAATCAGTACTTGTTTTTGCAGTGAATATCTACTTTCGCACGCCAAATCTGATTTTGACTGTGCTGCCATCGATTATCTTTAGCGGCGTATATGGGTATTCTTATGCACTATCGATCAGTAAAAAAACGACTGAATAGGTTCAGTCAGACACCTACATACTACTTGCCTATGTAACGAAATATGGTTAACCTCTTTAAATGTTTGTTAACATGCATAGTAACCCGCTCAGCGTTTTGTGGCCATTCGCAAGTTTCTAATTTAAGATGGCGTAGGTTGGGGATGACCACTGACAAAACAAACGCTTAGAAGTATGGAGTAATAGCAATGGCTATGATTAAAAAGGGATTATTAATATTTGTCTTCTTCTGTGTGAGCAGTATGAGCGCACTCGCAAATCAAACTGAACAAGAGAACATCGACATTGATGCGTTGATAGCGGGGGGCGCTTCCTCAGTGCTATGTGAGATGGGCGAACGAAGTCGCATCATCGTTTTGGACAGTCCAAGCAGTACGTCAGAATTCATGTGCAGAGTTGTCTATAGCACCGAGTACGGTATTTCAGTGCCATGGTATGCGAAGTGGGATGAAAACTTTTGCGTAGAAAAGGCGCGTGAATTGGTCAATCGACAAGTAAGCCTCGGGTTCGAATGTAACCGCCAAAACTAGGTGGTAATGACTTACTAGACGATTGATAAGACACTACTGAGGTTGCAACTAAACTCAACGGTGTCTTCACGCCTCATCCACTCCTGTCAAAAAACGCATCACTTTAATACAAAATGACGTCCCAGCGGCTACTTGCGTAATGTCTATCGACGTTTAATTCAGCAATTAATGATTTTGCTATAAACCACTTGCGACTTCAGTGCATAATATTCTTGTCAGCGTTTGTTTTTTAACGCGCAATAATGAATAACAGAATGGCAAACAACTCTGATAGGAAAAAGTGATAATGATAAAAGAATATATAGAAGGAATGCCGAAAGCTGAATTACACGTGCATCTTGAGGGTACTCTTGAACCAGAGCACATCTTTGCACTCGCTAAACGCAATAACATTTCATTGGATTACAAGACACCGGAAGAAGTTGTCGATGCTTATGATTTTCACGACCTTCCTTCATTTCTTACGATTTATTATGCAGCGATGAATGTATTGTTAACAGAACAAGATTTTTACGAACTCGCCTATCATTATTTCCTAAGAGCAAAGCAAGACAATATTGTTTATGTGGAGCCATTTTTCGACCCCCAAGGGCATACGAGCCGCGGTGTTGCCTTTGATACCATTATTCAAGGTATTCATCGCGCGCAGGTGGACGCAAAAGAGAACCTCGGCATCGAATCAAATCTTATTATGTGTTTTCTAAGAGATTTATCAGCAGAATCTGCGATGGAACACCTTGAAATGAGTTTGCCCTATAAAGATTGGATCATTGGCGTTGGTTTGGACTCCGACGAAAAAGACAACCCACCTTCCAAGTTTGCAGAGGTGTTTTCTCGTGCGAGGTCTGAAGGTTATCAGCTTACGATGCATTGTGATGTGAATCAGATTGATATCGTCGACCACATGTGGCAGTGCGTCAATGATATCCAGGTTGACCGTATCGACCACGGCATTAACTCACTGGAAGATGAATCGCTTTGTAATGAAATCGTGAAACGCGGGCTGGGTCTAACGGTATGTCCAGTATCAAATAGATTTGTTGTGCAAAATCTTACATCATCGGAAATAAAATCCATGTTGGCTAAGAAGATGAAAGTGACAATAAACTCGGATGATCCTGGGTATTTTCGAGCCTATCTTACAGATAATTTTTTGGCATTAGTGGACGACACAACATTTACGGTTGACGAGATTAAGCAACTGAATAAAAACGCTTTTGATGTTAGTTGGTTGAGCACAGACCAAAAACAACAGTATCTGGATATGGTTGAAGACTATGCTGCGTAATTGACCCAAGCTAATCGTTGTTAGCTTGTGCTCTGAGTTCATCCCAGATGGCACTGGCTGACTTGATATCAGTTTTACCCCAACTACGCGACATGAATTGCTCAACAATGTGAATAAATTTAACGCTTTCTTGCACCTGCCATTGCTTAAAATCCCATGGTTGGTTGCATGCGGGTAACGCTAAATCCTTCGCTTCATTGTATTTTGCATTAATGCATTTACCGTCTGACAAATGCACTCGAATATCTGCCAATGCATATTCATCCCCTTCAAAAAATGCTAGACGTGCAATAGCTTCGTCGTTTAGTCCATATAATACCTCGCCGTAGGTAATAGCATTTGGTGTGGGTTTTAAGATGGGAAAGGATTCACCGGGAAAACAGTAGGTCGCATAGTTCTTCGCAGTTGCAGACTCAATACGTATATTGCTTATTGTATCAGCAAACACAATGGCTCTGATTTTATCATTCAGCAATGAACCATAGACAAAGACAATCATAAATTTGCAAACCTGCAACTGGCGATTATTCGACTAGGAATTATTCATACTTTACTTGAAGGCTTTGCTCAACCACTTTTAATCTGAGTTTCATAAAGCGCAGTTTTTGACTGTCACATTTTGAATAGCAAAACTGGTTCATTAATTCAATGCATTTCGTGAATCCTTCAACGCAAGCGAGTCGCCATGCTTGCAGCATTGTTTTATCAGAAATAGTATCAAAGAAAACAAATGCACTGCGTTCTGCCACTTTGAATTTATCCGTATTCTGATGCTGTCTAGATAGCAGCATATTGAGTTGCTGAAGATATTCGGCAATGAGGTTTTCTGTGTTTTTAATCCCACAGTACCTTATCTTGCTCTCAAGTAAATCGATTGATAGTTGATGCTGTTGTTGGCTCATGGTCATTCCAAAGAAGATACAGGTCGACCTGTTGTCACGTCAGCAACAATTTTAATGAGAATGGTTCTTATTAGTATCCTACTATGGCCGTAGCCAATGAGTATTCTGATGGAAGTTATATTCAAAGCTGAGTTATCCTAATCTTCTATTGACATTTAGACGTCTATACTGCAATCTTCGTGCTCACATTTATACGGCTTAGCTGATAACGACAGAAAACCATGATCATCATCATAACAATGACAACAACAATGATGATTACCACCTTTAAAAGGGCGGTCGTTAGTTAATGCCAATGAGAAAACTAACGAAAGCCCGCTAACAAAGCGGGCTTTTTTGTAGCTATATGTAATCAATTTGGGGGCAAGGAGTCTCGAATGAAAGTGTTGAAGTTTGGTGGCTCGTCACTAGCAGATGCTGAAAGATACCAGCGAGTATTTGAAATAAGCAGTGACATTCACGAATGTGATGGTGCAGCAGTTGTGCTATCTGCACCAAAAGGAGTGACCAACGCGTTATCTCTGCTATGCGAGCAAGCACAAAGTGGTCAAGATTATGGCGAACTGTTCGCCAAACTTGATATGACACTAAGCAGCATCGCAGATGAGTTGTATATCAAGATCCCAAATCTCGAACACGTCATACTCTACGAATACATTAACGAAAAATTGTCCACATTGTCACAACAGTTGCAAGGTATCGCGCTGCTTGGCTCTTGTCCCGATCAGGTAACTGCTAGCATTCTCAGTATGGGCGAATATGTCAGCGTTAACATCTTTAGCGCTATTTTATCAGCCAATAACATCCCGAATAGAATCATTGACCCAGTCGACTATGTCGTCGCACAAGGTGACTATCTCGATAGTTTGACAATGCTTTCGGAAAGCCGTGCACGATTTAGCGATGTTGTCGCAGATGGCAGCGAGTTCTTAATTATGCCAGGTTTTGTTGCTGCCAATGAGGCCGGTGAAAAGGTCACGCTTGGAAGAAACGGATCAGATTATTCTGCGGCTATCTTGGCCGCTTGCATTAATGCAAAAAGCTGCGAAATCTGGACAGACGTCGATGGCGTCTATAACGCCGATCCCAATCAGGTGGAAAATGCAGTTTTGCTCGACAAACTTACGTATCAGGAAGCCATGGAACTGTCGTATTTTGGCGCAAAGGTACTGCACCCCAAAACCATTGGACCAATAGCGCAATTTGGTATTCCATGCCTAATAAAGAACACGTTAAACCCATCTGCGCCTGGGACTACTATCAGCCATAAGCCGAGTGAAGTTTGGACCAGTGTCAAAGGCATATCTCATCTAGAAAATATTGTCATGTTCAATGTGTCAGGTCCAGGCATGAAAGGCATGGTAGGCATGGCAAGTCGGATCTTTGACGTCATCTCTAAAGGTGACATCTCAATATCTCTCATTACCCAGTCATCATCCGAATACAGCATCAGTTTTTGTATCCCGGAAAAAGACGCCGACAAAGCGCAGGAACTTTTAGAAGAGAGTTTTGCACTTGAGCTATCTAATCAATTACTTGAACCGATAGAAGTCAGGCGGGACTTGGCCATAGTCACTTTGGTCGGCGATGGTATGCGTGAATCAAAAGGCATGGCGGCTAAGTTTTTCAATGCGTTAGCGCAAGCAAGAGTCAATAACGTGGCGATTGCGCAAGGGTCGTCGGAACGCTCTATTTCAACAGTCATCGACAATGCAAAAGCCAAGAAAGCAGTAAAAGTCATCCATCAGAATTTTTTCTCAAGCAAGCAAACCTTGGATGTCTTTTTTATTGGCTGCGGCACCGTAGGCGAGGAGCTTTTGCGACAGATGCATGTGCAGCAACAGATGCTACAGAGCAAAGACATTTCGTTGAAAGTCTACGGGATCGCTAACAGTAAGGTAATGCTTTTGGATGAAGAAGGAATTACCTATGACAGTGATTGGAATGAGCGACTAGCCGCACTGCGATCATCAGAAACTCAAGCGCCGTTTTCTCTCGACATCGCAGTGGAATTTGTGCGTGCGAATGCATTAATCAATCCCGTTATCATCGATTGTACAAGTAGCCAGAGCATTGCCGACAAGTATGCTGAGTTTTTAGA
>JBCDMA010000277.1:0-5365 GCA_038744645.1 Pseudomonadota bacterium
GCGCCCGTGGCCAAGATAGCTGGCTTGTGAATGTCGTTATGCTTTAAATTAAAATAGTGTCTAACGTAAGCAGACAACCCAATAATGGCTACTAACACAAGCCAGTTATACTCGTGCTGATAGGTCATTGGATAATGGTTGCTGATCATGATAAACACGAGCGGCAAAGTGAAGTAATTATTGTGCACGGAGCGCAGTTTCGCGCCTGCGCCCCATTCAGGTTTTACCTCTTGCTTGTTTGCGACTGCTGCGACCATTTTTCGTTGTGACGGCATGATGGTTAAAAAGACATTGCCCACCATAATGGTGCCAATGAGCGCGCCCACGTGAATATAGGCACCGCGTCCACTGAACAGAAATGTTGCTAACCAGCAAGTAAAAATCACAAAGAAAATCAAAAATATCGCAAACAGCTTGGGCGATTGTCCTAGCTTACTTCGACAAGCCAGTTCATAGACGGCCAAGCCGCCAAAAATGTAGATCAAGCCAAAACTGACGGCCTGCAGCGGCGTGAGTTCCATCACTCTGGGATCGACTAAAAACGCAGATGCACCGACGTAATAGATGATCACAAGCAGCAGCATTCCGCTTATCCAGGTTGTATATGCCTCCCATTTAAACCAATGTAATGTACTTGGCATCTCTTCGGGACCGTAACTGTATTTCGCTACCTCATAGAAGCCTCCACCATGTACTGCCCACAAATCGCCTTTGATGCCTTTTTCTTTTTTCCAGTTTGGCGGTGTGCGTAAGCTATTATCCAACCAGATAAAATAAAACGAGGCGCCGATCCAGGCGATGCCAGCGATGACATGAAACCATCTTACAAACAATGAAAGCCACTCAAGCCATGGCATACTGCTGCTCCTTTAGTGATTCTTTTACATTAACACCGGCAATGTAAGTCGCTTCAACTGCTCTATCATCGCCAATAAAACTCAACGCAAAGAGCAAGTCTTCTGCGTCTTCTGATGCTTCGATAGATTGACAGCGCAAGTTGCTGAGGTGATCAAAATGAGGATTGATGACAATAAAATCCGCATAGCTCCCTGGATTGAGATTACCTATCTCATTTTCCAGTCCGTAATAACTAGATGGGCCTTGCGTCATCATATAAAGCCCTTCGAAAATGCTAAACTTCGTATGCTGTAACTGGCCGACTTTATACGCCTCGCCATAGGTACTCAACATATTAAAACTGGTACCCGCCCCAACATCAGTGGCAAGCGACATGTTGACGTTATAGTCATATGCCTTTTCAATACAGAATAAACCGCTGCCCAAAAACAAATTCGATGTTGGGCAGAAGACCGCCGTTGCTCCCGCGTCGGCCAAGCGCTCCCATTCATGTTCATGTAAATGAAGACAATGACCAAACAGCGATTTGTCGTGCACCATGTGATAGTGATCGTACACGTCCAGGTAAGACTTCTGTTTTGGAAATAGCTGTTTGACCCATTCGATTTCACCATGGTTTTCGGACAGATGCGTTTGAATAAATACGTTTGGATATTGTTGGGCAAGCTCACCAAGTGCAGCTAATTGTTCAGGCGAGCTGGTTGGTGCAAACCGTGGCGTGAGTGCATACAAATTGCGGTCATTTTCATGCCATTTATCAATCAAAGCTTGGCTGTCTTTTTGTGCGGATTGGGGCGTGTCTTGCAAGTAATCAGGACAATGGCGATCCATACACACCTTGCCCGTAACAATACCCATGTTCAGCGCTGAAGCGCATTCAAATAACGCATCGACCGATGTTTTGTGAACACTTGCATAAACAAAAGCGGTCGTGGTGCCATTATTGATTAATTGAGCTAAAAACCGTTGTGCAATGGCGTTACAGTATTCTGCATCCTGGAATTTTTGTTCCGTGGGAAAGGTGTAGTTTTCTAACCAATCAAGCAATTGCGACCCGTATTTTGCGATCATTTCAGTTTGCGGAAAATGCAAATGACTGTCTATCAAACCTGGGATAATCAATTTTCCGCGATAATCAATACACACAGACTGCGGAAATCGAGTAGATAAAACTTCGTATTCGCCAATATCGATTATCTTTTTATCTTGGACTACGAGTGCGCCGTCGCAATAAAAACAAACATCTTTTTCGGGTTGTTGGGTCGCTTTATCAAAATGAAGGATGCTGGCCCGATACAAGGACAGTTGTATATTGCGTTGATCGCTTTTTTGAGCATGATTTCGAGCTGATTCATCATTTTCAAAGCGTGCGCTGGATTGCGCCTTTGTCCGCCCTACCGGTTTATTCATCAACTGCCTCGGTAACTGCTGTACCCGAAAGGCGAGATAAGCAACGGTATATGGTAATGTCCTGATGATTCGGTGATATCGAAATGAATATCAACAAAGGGGTAAAAGCTTTTTCCATGTTGCTCTAGTAAATAGTCTTTGCAATGAAAACGAAGGCAGTAGCCGCCAGGCGAGAATTCTGCGCCATCAAAATCGCTGCAGCGACCATCATCATTTGTCGTTTGCTCAAATTTCTGACCATCAGGTGTTGTCAGTGTTAATGCCATACGGGCAGCCGGCTTTCCTAACGTGGTATCTAATACGTGGCTCGACAAACTGATCACTGCCTACTCATCCTTTGTTGTTTAATCATGCTCATGGTTTCATTGCCTATTCGTCTGCCATTGCTTTATCTATGCGTAGAAGGCTGATTTTAAGTTGTTCCTGCGCAGCTATTTCTATTTCTTCTGGGCGTGAGTTTTGCAACCGCTTATCCAATGCATCCAGCATGGTTTTTGCGCTCAAACCGCTCGCGCAAATAATAAAAATAAACCCGTTTTTATCTAAATATTCGTGGTTTGCTTTATGCAAGGCGTTAAGCGTACCTTCATCTGCACCTGCCGTGCCAGACTGTTCATTACTGGCAAGTGCTTTCGTCGACGCATATTTTTCTCTCAATGTATTGATATCACCGATCATTGGATGACCTTGAAATGCCTCCAAAAAATCGTCTTCTTGCATATCATTCCAGTGCATTTTCGCCTGTGCTACTAAGGATGATTTATTCGTATATGGCATCGATTCAACCATCTTGCCGCACCACTTTTGCGCAGTGCAAAGCTGAGTAAACCACGCTTCTGCTTCATCAGGTCCCAATGCATTGAGCGATTCAACTGTTATCAAGACACGCCTCCATTTGAACTCGTGTTTGCTGCGTTCTCCGTTGCTTTTTCGTCGCTTACGGTTGCTATGCCTTTTGACGTCTGCACTGTTTCTACTTTCTGCATTAATCCCATGATTTGCGCACTGATAGACACGGCCACTTCAACTGGTCGTTTCCCCGAAATATTCAAATCACCAATAGGGCTGATGAGTCTATCAATCTGTTCTTGATTAAATCCGCGATGTTCAAGTCGCGTTCTGAAGCGTTTCGCTTTGGTTTTGGAGCCAATCATACCAATGTAATCACTGTCGATATGTCGCAATGACGCCTCTACAAGTTCATAATCGAGTTGATGATTGTGCGTCAGAATGATTATCCACGTGTTTCTCGGCAGCACCGAGATAACATCCACTGGCGCATCGTTCGTGATGGGGGTGATATTGCTGTATATACTGGCGATTCGACGCGCAGCTTCAGCGAGATTTACTGGGGCGTTTGCATCAGCATCGACGCCGCTAGCGCTGGATTCAAACGCAGTGTTTCTTTCTGGTTTGTTCAGCCAATTTTCTCGGCTCTCAACCCAATGGATTTGCAGCGGAAGTTGCGCCAAAATAGGCACTAACGCTTGCGCAACATGACCTGCGCCAAATACGGCAACATGTTGCTGATGATCAAGCATGACTTCAAATAGCAGTTTCACCGCACCACCACAACATTGACCAAGCTTACTCGACAATGGATAGGATATGATGTCTTGGCAGGTTTCTCCTTTTGCCAACATTTCTCTTGCGCGCTGAACCGCTTCGAATTCCAAGTGCCCACCGCCAACAGTATCGAACTGACTGTCACCGGTAACCACCATCTTAGTGCCATTATCTCTGGGTGTGGATCCAGCGGCGCGGATAACAGTGATCAGGACGTATCCAATGCCCTTCTGTTCACATTCATAAACATTTTCGTGCCAGGTGTTCACATTCATGGTCATAAGTCCTTTAATTCGCCGCTCGCATTTGTGTGATGGCGCTCAAGATGCGCTCAGGTGTGGCTGGGGTATCGAGATTGGGATCAGATTGATAATTGTCGATGCTTGAAATTGCATCTTTTATCGCGCACCAAACAGAAATGGCCAGCATGAAGGGCGGCTCGCCCACGGCCTTCGAATGATAAATACTATTTTCGTTATTGGGCCTTCCAAACAACCTGACATTGAAGGTTTCAGGTGTGTCGCCAATGGCCGGGATCTTGTAGGTTGCGAGATTATTACTGGTAAGCACGCCTTTCTCATTCCAAACCAAATCTTCTGTTGTCAGCCATCCCATCCCTTGAATAAAGCCCCCTTCGATTTGGCCAATGTCAATTGCTTCATTAAGACTTGTGCCGACGTCATGCAGAATATCCACACGTGTGACTTTGTTTTCGCCAGTCAACGTATCGACCATGACTTCGCTCACCGATGCGCCATACGCAAAATAGAAAAACGGTCTTCCTTTACCCTTAGCTCTGTCATAGTAGATTTTTGGCGTTCGATAAAAGCCGTTGGCCGAGAGCGACACGCGTGACATATAGGCGTCTTGTACAAGTGTTTTCCACGATAGTTTGTGCTGTCCACACCAAACATGATTATCTCGAAAATCTACCTCTTTAGGGTCGCCACCGACCTTATCTGCGTAAAACTGCGCCAATCTTTCTTTAATCAAGATACACGCATTTTGTGCGGCTTTACCGTTGAGATCAGAACCGCTCGAAGCTGCCGTTGGTGACGTATTGGGTACTTTATCCGTTCTTGTCGACGTAATGTCTACTTCGTCTAAACTTACGCCAAATTCGCTGGCCACGACTTGACTGATTTTGGTATGCAGACCCTGACCCATTTCAGTGCCGCCATGATTGGCTTGGATACTGCCATCGGTGTATATATGCACTAATGCGCCTGCCTGATTAAGGTGTTTGGCGGTAAATGAAATACCGAATTTTACGGGTGTCAGTGCTAACCCTTTTTTGATAAAAGGACTTTTTGCATTAAACGCGTTTATCTCTTTGCGTCTATTCCAATAATCCGCGCTTTGCTCTAACTGCGTAATGATTTCTGGTAGCAAATGTTGCTCAATTTCCATGCCGTAAGGGGTGACTAATCCATTATTCGGTCCATATAAATTTAATTTTCTAACCGATAAAAGATCTTGACGTGTGGCCCTGGCGACTTTATCCATTATCGCTTCGGCCATGATCATGCCC
>JBCDMA010000278.1:0-5326 GCA_038744645.1 Pseudomonadota bacterium
CGCAATGCCAGCAGTATCACTAGCGATTAATGCAGCTGTGATTTTCATTATGGCCGGTTTTATATTGTTCGATACTAGCCGAATCATTCATGGCGGTGAAACTAACTACGTGCTTGCGACAGTAGGATTGTACTTGAGCATCTACAATATCTTCACGTCTTTACTCGCACTGCTCGGTGTTGCTGACGAATAAACAGCAAAAAGGTTTATAAGAGGCGCCCCTTTAATGGGGCGTTTTTTGTTTTATACTATCCATCAAAGCAAACAATATCATTAACTCTCGTGGCTATATTCGCCGTTTTTATTACCAAAGCACCGTATGAGTCTAACAATGCGTATAGCGCACTAACGTTTTGTCGTGAAGCTCTGTCATCTGGACATAAAATTCAACAGGTTTTCTTCTATGCTGAAGGCACACAAATCGCCTCAACACTGAGCAGTTTCGACAGTAGTGAAACCGATATCAAATCACTTTGGGTTGCTTTTAAAGAGCAACATAACATTCCGTTAAATGTTTGTGCAACAGCAGGTATTAGACGCGGGATGGCGAGTAAAGAGGACAACATGGGCCATGACAACTATGATGCGCATTTTGAGCCCGTGGGTATGCTGCAATACTTTCAAGCCTTACGAGCATCCGACATTATAAGTGTGCAATTCTGATGTCATATACACTCTTTATCGCTACTGCCACACCGCTTTATTCAAGCAATAGTCAAGACATGCTTGAAGCCGCTATGTCGGCCGCTAATGCTGAATTGACAGTGAAAATCGTTTTTGCTTTTGATGGCTGCTGGCAGTTGACGACGCAATCTGGCAAACAACAAAATAGAAAGGACATAAATAAACAATTGGCCCTGTTAGCGTTGTATGATATTGACGAAATTTTTTATTTTATGCCGCCCGAAGCAGCCAAAAACTCACTATCCGCAATCTCATTTGCACAAACGATAGAACGCATTGATGAATTTGATTCACTGGTCAATCAAGCAACGCATGTGATGGTGTTTTAGTCATGTTGTTAATGGTGTTGTCTAATGAAATGGCAAAGATGCAACCTTTTATGGATATGGATTGCAAAGTCATGCTGTTACAAGCGGGTGTGTATCTGTATGACGAACTCACCGCTCATTTTTCAGATGTTTACGTCCTTGAATCTGATTTTCGTGCAAGTGGACTAGATGTTAAGCAATCCTCACACGGAGACATCAACCTAATATCTCATGCAGACTGGGTTGAGCTTTGCGCAATTCACCACCCCGTTGTAACCGTACAATAATGCATTCATTGAAGACTGATAGTGCAGAATACGCGCTTGATAAAAACGGCTATCTTGCTTCTCTTGACGATTGGTCGCCAGAAGTCGCGGCTGCGTTTGCAATGCATGAAAATCTGGAATTAAGCGAACAACACTGGAAAGTCATCTATTTCGTTAGAGAATTCTACGAAACCTATGACACGAGTCCAGCGATTCGCGTATTGGTAAAAGCGCTCAAAGACGCCTATGGTGAAGAAGTTGGTAACAGTCGATTTTTACAACGACTCTTTCCGAATGGGCCTGCGAAGGTCGCTTGTAAATTGGCAGGCTTGCCCAAGCCTGCCAAATGCTTATAAACCAAAAAGTACGCAATGAAAAAGCTTGCTGCGTACTAGACAGATGGTTTTAATACTTCAACGCCGTCCATGTAATCGACAAGCGCCTCCGGCACAGTGACGCTACCATCGGCTTGTTGGTTGTTTTCGAGAATAGCCACAAGTGTTCTACCGACGGCTAAACCAGAGCCATTCAAGGTATGTAATAATTCTGGTTTCTTCATGTCTTTCGTGCGGTATCGCGCTTGCATACGTCGCGCTTGGAAATCGGACATGTTAGAGCAAGAGCTTATTTCGCGATAGGTATTTTGTGCAGGTAGCCACACTTCAAGATCATAAGTTTTGGTTGCTGAAAAACCCATATCACCCGTACACAAGATGACTTTGCGATACGGCAATGCCAGTGCTTCCAGGATCGCTTCAGCGTGCCCTGTCAACTCCTCAAGCGCGTCCATACTGTTTTCTGGTTGAACCAATTGCACAAGCTCAACCTTGTCAAATTGATGCTGCCTAATCAAACCGCGCGTATCCCTGCCGTAACTGCCTGCTTCACTTCTAAAACAAGGCGTGTGAGCGGTCATTTTTATTGGCAATGATTGGCTATCAAAAATCGTGTCTCGTGCGATGTTTGTTAGAGGTACTTCGGCGGTAGGGATAAGAGACAAACCCTGCCCTTCTTCAGTCGCAGGCTTAGTGTGAAACAAATCGTTACCAAACTTAGGTAATTGCCCTGTGCCATAGAGACTTTCAACGTTGACTAGATAGGGCACATACACCTCTTGATAACCATGGTTTGCGGTATGCGTGTCTAACATAAATTGAGCAAGCGCTCTGTGTAACTTTGCTACAGCGCCATTCATCACAACAAAACGTGAGCCCGTGAGTTTTGCTGCCATCTCAAAATCAAGACCACTATCGAGTCCGTCAGCGACATCTACATGATCCTTAATCTCAAAATCAAATGTCTTCGGGCTGCCCCATGTGGATACTTCAACATTGTGACTTTCATCATTGCCTTCAGGCACCTCTTGTGCTGGTAAATTTGGCGTTTGCTGATAAAAGTCATTGAGCGTTGCCTGAACATCGTCCAGTTGTTTCTTGGCGGTATCCAGTTTTTCACCCAAGGTTTCAACATCCTTGAGTAATGGCGCAATGTCCTCCCCTGCCGCCTTTGCCTTTCCAATGGACTTAGAGCGAGTATTGCGTTCATTTTGTAAGTCTTGTGTGCTTATTTGTAGCGTTTTTCGCTGTTCTTCTAACGATAAAAACGTTTCTACATCTAACTTGAATCCTCTTTTAGCCAGCTGTGCAGCCGTTTCTTCAATGTTACTTCTCAATAATCGAGGATCTAACATTTATTATTGTCCTTCTAAAATCAAAAGTGCTAACCAAACACAGCCGATACATAACACCACATTAAGGAATACGTTAAGTAACGCCCCGGCGACATTTCCCTCTTGCACTAGTAATATAGTATCGAGAGAGAACGTCGAAAACGTTGTCAACGCTCCCAAAATGCCCACTGTGACAAACGCTTTTAAATGTGGATTTTGTATTTCTTGCTGCTGAAAATATGCGTAAATCAGGCCAATCAAAAAAGACCCTAACACGTTGACCGCAAGCGTACCAAATGGAAAGCTTTTACCCAATATGTTTAATGCTTGATGTTGAATAAATAGCCTAAGACAAGCGCCAATTGCGCCGCCGCCAGCAACGGCGAGATAGGTGTATAAAGTCGTCATAATGGATTTTCAATACCAATGTATTGAATGCATTCTCTGTGAAAGATTGCAAAGTTTAGCGCTGGTCGTCGATTTCATATCCATCTGGGATCACCGCTGTAAAATGGTCTAAGGCAAGCATAGGATTAGTTTGAATGTCGGAAAAAACCAGATCATTTACCTGTTCTTGCGTGTCTGTCGTTTGAAATCTGCTCAGGTTGCCTTGTTCATCAAAAAACAGTGTAAGTTGTCTAATGTTGGCATCGGAGACCGTCGAAACTACCACAAAGGTTGTGCCATCTTGAGACACCTCTACATCTTCCCATGCTGCGTCACCGTCGTTTAATAGAAGCGCCAGTGGATTATCAGCGGTAACACTTTCTTGATTCAAAATGGTGACTTGCTCAACAAAAGGATCGATGTTATAGATGTGCTTTCCATCGATGATAGACAAGCTTTCATCGGGTGTTTGCACTTGCCATCGCATTCTTTCGGGTTTTCCAAAGCTAAGAATGCCAGACGTCTGTTGCAGCTCTTCTCCCAACGCATTGTTGACAGTCTGAACAAAGCTTGCACGATAGCTACTTATTTCAACCAATTTTTGTCGGAGTTGTTTCTTCGCTTCGCTGGCATTGGCTGAGCTAGCCATTATAAATACACATGCGAGAAAAACCGTGAATAACGTATTGCTAGTTTTCATTTCACCCTTTTACTGGAGGAGGCGCAAGTACCTCTCTATTACCATTGTGACCTGCTGCACTTATGACGCCGTCTATTTCCATTTGTTCCACAATCCTCGCGGCGCGGTTATAGCCTATTCTGAATTTGCGTTGTACCGAGGAAACAGAAACTTTTCTGGTCTCAGTAACGAACTGCACCGCTTCATCATAGAAAGCATCGTATTCTTGCTGTTCAGCATTTTCTGCTTGTTCGCCAGGAAGTAGTGTCTCAGGACTCATTTCGCCAGACAGTATTTCGTCTATATAATCAGGTTCACCGCGGTTTTTCCAATCAGCAACAACGGCATGCACTTCGTGATCGTCGACAAAGGCACCGTGTACTCTGGTGGTTAAACTTGTTCCTGGCGGGTTGTATAACATATCCCCCATGCCCAGCAGCGATTCTGCGCCTTGTTGATCGATAATTGTTCTAGAATCAATTTTGCTCGAGACTTGAAACGCAATCCTTGTGGGAATATTTGCCTTGATCAACCCTGTGATCACATCTACCGAAGGACGCTGTGTCGCCAATATCAAATGGATCCCAGCAGCCCTTGCTTTTTGCGCAATCCGTGCGATAAGTTCTTCGACTTTTTTGCCAACGATCATCATCATGTCAGCAAATTCATCTACAATCACGACGATGGACGGCAGTTTTTCGAGCTGAGGGGCGAATTCATCTAAGCTTTCACTCGGGTTCCACAGCGGATCAACCAAGGCTTCGCCATTTGCAGCGGCCTCGATAATTTTTTTGTTGAACCCGTTTAGATTGCGTACCCCAAGCGCCGACATTAAACGATAGCGCCTCTCCATTTCACCGACACACCAACGCAGTGCATTTGATGCTTCTTTCATATCGGTAACAACTTCGGTGAGTAAGTGCGGGATCCCTTCATACACCGAAAGTTCGAGCATCTTAGGGTCGATCATAATAAGCCTGACGTCTTCTGGCGTCGATTTGTACAGTAGGCTCAATATCATCACATTCACACCGACAGACTTTCCCGAACCCGTCGTGCCAGCAACAAGCAAGTGCGGCATTTTTGCTAAATCAACCACAACAGGTTGTCCTGAAATATCTGCACCTAATACCATGGTCAGTGGAGATTGGTTCGATTGAAATTGTTTGCATCCAATCACCTCGCTTAACCTCACCATTTCGCGATCTTTATTTGGGAGTTCCAGACCAATCACCGATTTACCAGGGATGACTTCAACAACGCGCACGGATATAGCCGACATTGCTCTCGCAAGATCCTTTGCTAGTCCGACGATTTTATTCACTTTTACACC
>JBCDMA010000279.1:0-5285 GCA_038744645.1 Pseudomonadota bacterium
GATTTTGTTTTTGTGCAGATACGGCGCTCTTATTTCCACCGCTTGATAATTTGCAATAGCACACACGCTATTCATCGCATCAACAAATGCGGTACGACAGTCTGGATAGATAGCGTGATCGCCAGAATGCGCGCCAAAATACACAGATTGCGCTTCCACTGATACAGCGTACCCAACGGCGATGGACAGCATGATCATGTTCCGATTAGGCACCACGGTTTGTTGCATTGAGGCTTCTTCATAATGGCCTTCCGGTACCTCGATGTTGTCCGTGAGTGCCGAACCAGCGAGCAGTGGATTGATTGCCGCTAGGTTGACGACATGGTGTTCTAGGTTGAGGGAGCCGCATACAGCAGATGCGTATTCGAGTTCTTTTTTATGGCGCTGGCCGTAATCAAATGATATTGCATGAACCACATCATTTGATTGAATCGCTTTGTGTAATACGGTGTATGAGTCCATGCCGCCGCTGTAGATCACGATCGCTTTTTTCATAGGATTAAATATGGGTTTCGTCCGGTGTTTAAGGCGAATATTGCAATGTGATTTTACTGTAATACTGATAAAATCCAAACCCTTTATCGCTCACGTTAACTGCTGTACCAAAAGGTCAGAATGACACAATTACTTGTCAACGAAGTATTTCAATCAATTCAAGGGGAGGGGAACTATACTGGCGTCCCTTCTATATTTTTGCGTTTGCAAGGATGCCCTGTCGGATGCCCATGGTGTGATACTAAGCACACCTGGACGGTGGATGATAAAAAAATATCTAACGCAGACATCGTTATGCGCGAAAGGCACGAAAGCGAAAATTATTTTTCCGCTTCAACGGCACAACTTTTTGATCTTTTTAAGCAAGAGCACTACACCGCTAGACACATTGTGATTACTGGTGGTGAGCCCTGTATGTTTGACTTGCGGCCTTTTACGGGTGCCGCCATAGCACATGATTTTACCGTTCAAATAGAAACCAGTGGGACCTTTGAGATCCTCTGCCATGAAGATGCTTGGATAACGCTTTCGCCAAAAATTAATATGCCTGGCGGGCGCGAAGTGCTATCGACGGCAGTCACAAGAGCAAATGAGATAAAGCACGTTGTCGCCATGCAAAAACACCTTGACGAATTAAATGCGCTTTTGCAAAACGCGAGCGGGCAACACACTGCACTGATTTATCTACAACCCGTCAGTATGCAGGCGCGCGCCACCGAGTTCGCTATTCAATCCTGTATCAAAAATAACTGGCGTTTATCCTTGCAAACGCATAAATTTATAGGCATCGAATAAGCTGCTGCATTTTCTGGCATCCTACAGATTAAACAAATGAAAATCTTTACGTTTGTGGTTTCAGCTATCTTTACCATCGCATTATTTTGTGTAGCCAGTTCGAAGGCATCGGCAGCACTGTGGGTGATAACGTATCCCCAGAGCATTGTTATTGATGACGAAAGAACCGTCTATCCGCTGAGCTTATTGGAATTAGCCCTGTCAAAGACAGGAGTGCGATTTGAGATACGACCGTCCTCTTCACCAATAAGGCAACAACGCGCAGTAAAACGCCTTGAGGAGAATCTTGAAATCAATCTCATGTGGACGATGACTGATTTGCAGCGTGAGGAAGATCTGCTGCCGATCAGGATCCCAATTAGCAAAGGCTTGAGTGGCTGGCGCTTATTGCTCGTGAAAAGCAATCACCCGCTGTATCAAAAACCAGTGCAGGACATTGAACAACTGCTGGAATACGAGCCCGTGCAAGGTATCGCGTGGCCTGACACTAAGATTCTTCAAAACAGCGGTTTCAATGTGGTGACAGGACGAGATTACACGGAGTCTAGAGAATTGTTGCTAACGGGTGCTGCTGATTTTTTTCCACGTGCAATTACAGAGGTTTATAGCGAACAAAAAAAAGATGGTCAAGCTGACGGTCTGCGGATAAAGTCAAAAGTGGCGCTTCGCTATCCCACGGCGATGTATTTCTTTGTCAATAAACGCAATAAAACCTTGGCTAAACTGGTCGAAACTGGGTTGATGAGAGCGATTGAAGACGGTAGCTTTGACGCCCACTTTGAAGCTTTCTACGCAAATAGGCTTCGTTCATTAGAAACAAGTGAGTTTGTCTATTTTGAGCTGGATAATCAGCTGCTACCGCCGCAAACACCAGTATTTGATCAGCGGTTTTGGTACAAACCCCCTGCCAAAGTAAAATAACATTCGCGTGTTCATATAATCCGCAAACTGCACGATGAATACTGAACCACAGTGTGGTTAGGGCGCAAATTGGCGTTTGCCCAATATGCGCATACTGTATTTAGTTGTCTTTGAACTCGCCTGAATGGATTGATTTCATTGAACGCCCAGACGGGTCTGCAGATTGTTTAAAGCTTTCATCCCATTCCAATGCTTCAACGGTACTACAAGCAATGGATTTTCCTCCCGGTACACACTTCGCAGCGCTTTCTTGTGGAAAGAAATCCTCGAAAATGGTGCGGTAGTAATAACCCTCTTTGGTATCCGGAGTATTCACAGGGAATCTGAATTGTGTTGTTGACAATTGTTGGTCGCTGACTTCAGATTTGACAAAGTCTCTGATGCTATCAATCCATGAATAACCTACACCGTCACCAAACTGTTCTTTTTGACGCCAAAGCACTTCTGCCGGTAAATAGCTGCCATCATCAAATGCCTTTCTCAAGATCCACTTTTCCATGCGACCATCGGTACACATTTTGTCCTGTGGGTTGAGTCGCATTGCAATATCCATGAACTCTTTGTCTAAAAACGGAACTCTTGCTTCAACGCCCCAAGCGGAGGTTGCCTTGTTAGCCCTGGCGCAGTCAAACATGTGCAATCTGTCGATTTTGCGCACCGTTTCTTCGTGGAATTCTTTTGCATTAGGCGCTTTGTGAAAATATAAATAGCCACCAAAGATTTCGTCAGATCCTTCACCGGATAATACCATTTTAATGCCCATCGCTTTGATTTTGCGAGACATCAGATACATGGGAGTAGCGGCGCGGATAGTCGTTGTATCAAAGGTTTCCAAATGATAGATAACGTCCCTGATCGCATCCAAACCCTCTTGAATGGTAAAGTGCACTTCGTGATGGACAGTGCCAATCATATCGGCGACTTTTTGCGCAGCAAGTAAATCCGGAGCACCTTTTAAACCTACTGCAAAACTATGCAGTCGCGGCCACCAAGCATCGGACTTATCTTCATCTTCAACGCGTTTTGCCACATATTGTGCCGCGACAGCCGACACTAATGACGAATCCAAACCACCAGAGAGTAATACGGCGTAAGGTACATCGGACATTAGATGTGATTTCACTGCTTTCTCAAACGCGTGCTTTAATTCTTCCAAATCTGTCGTGTTATCTTTGACGTTGTCATAGGACATCCAGTCTCGTTGATAGTATTCAGTAAGCTCACCGTTAACCATGATATGCCCCGGTGGAAACTCTTGTACGGTTTTGCACACAGGGACCAATGACTTCATTTCAGATGCGACATAAAAGTTACCGTGTTCGTCAAACCCTGTATAAAGCGGGATAATGCCAATGTGATCGCGCGCAATCATGTAGTCGCCGGTATTCTTATCATAAAGAATAAAAGCGAACATGCCTTTGAGCTTATCAACAAAATTCGGACCGTATTTTTGATAGAGGGGCAGAATAATTTCACAATCAGATTTAGTTGCAAACGCATATTCCTTTGCTTCTTCAGCCTCTAACTCTTTGTGATTGTATATTTCTCCATTGACGGCAAGGACTTGATTGCCGTTATCGCTCACTAGGGGCTGAGCACCCGTATCTACATCGACAATTGCGAGTCTTTCGTGACACAAAATTGCTTTATCATCGTGCCATATACCTGACCAATCAGGTCCGCGGTGACGGAGTAGTTTGGATAACTCAAGTGCTTGACCACGCAAGTCATCAGCGTTGGATTTGATATCAAGAATGCCGAAGATTCCACACATAAAAGAGTTTGCCTTTTTAAATTTATCCGATTTATATTTTTGTCACAGTGCAAGTCGACCAAGTGCAGTCCATGCAGACCAAGGAGGTTATTCACCTAACGGTTATTTTTTGCTTGTAAACATCACGGTGGAATGTGCCATGCAAAAATATTTTTGCAAGTGTTAATTTAGAGAAATGCCGAAATATGTACCTTGATTAACAACTTACTCATACTTTACATGATGACAAGGTGCATATGTTTCAACCATTATAATGCGAAAGTAGCGTCATGACTGCTGTTTGACGTTCACCAAGCGAAGGGCATGCGAGCAACCAAGGTTTGAAAAGATAGAAAACAACACACAAAAAATGATACAAACGCGACAGCATCAAAAAGCAATCAGTTAATCAAATAGCAAACAATGAAAAGTGAACAATCACCGCAAACAGGCCAGCTTTTTTGAAAACAACATATCACCCTGCATTAGCTGCGTTATTAGATAGTTGTGACCTGTCAATCGATGACAATACTGGGCTTAGTCACGCACTGTTGAATCAGGTAATTGATTCGTCAACGAATGTGCGCTTTGTGTCACAAGATGATTTACCTGAAGATGAATTTTACGAATTATTTATCCACCGCACGCAAAAAGTGCCTACGCGCAGTGATAGTTGGCACGATGTCCTAAATGGCTTGATTTGGTATCAATACCCGACAACAAAGGCGTTGTTGAATAGATTGCATGTTCAACATATTGGTAAGCATGGACTGCATCCGAGAGGCGCATTTAGAGACAAGATAACCCACTTTGACGAGTGTGGATTGGTTATCTTTTGGCAAGGAGTTGATCCAACATCATTGATGCGGGAGCACAAATGGAAAGACCTATTTTGCACGCATAGAAAATACTGGTTTGATCTCTGGCAACCGGTCGTTTTTGGACATGCATTGTTTGAGATGCTGCTAACTCCCTATATTGGTATCACCGCAAAAACCCTGTGTATTGAGTACAGTTGTGACGAATTCGCTTTATCTGCAAGAAGGTGCGACGAGCTCCTGAGCGAATACATTCAGCGTAACGACGTATTTAAAATGAAAAAACCGCTGTTACCATTGCCATTATTGGGTGTTCCAGGCTGGCATTTTGATGAGCAAGATAACGCCTTTTATGAGAATACCGATTACTTTATGCCCAAAAGGCTGAGGATCACGAAGTAGCGCTATACTGCATTTTAGAAAACGCAAAAAAAGGTTTTCAAAACAAGTGAGCCAATAGAGTAGAAAACGCTCGCGTTTGATAAGAAATAAGCAACAGCAAA
>JBCDMA010000280.1:0-5225 GCA_038744645.1 Pseudomonadota bacterium
ACTCCCCGAGCAAATAAAACTCGCGGGTCAAGTCCTTGAAAATCACGAACTAGACGGATTGATTGTCGTTGGCGGCAACGGTTCTTTTTTGGGTGCGTTAGCATTACAGGCGGTCTGGAACAAACCTGTCATTGGGATCCCTGGCACAATAGACAACGACGTCGCAGGCACGGACTACACCGTCGGGTATCACACCGCGATACAGACCGCAGTTGAAAGTTTAGACAAAGTACGCGACACCGCGGATGCATTCGAGCGCATATTCGTCGTTGATGTTATGGGCCGTGAGGCAGGATTTATCGCCCTAAACTCTGCAATCGGCGCAGGCGCCGATCACGTGTTGCTGCCAGAAACCTTTACGACGGCAGAAGAAGAATTAGCGAAAATTCTCGATAAACTTGAAAAAAGACGAAGCAACATTGCCAATGCCAGTCATATCATTGTTATTACAGAAAATTTATGGCCGAACGGGTTAAATGATTTAGCAGATTCACTTCAATCTGCGGCAGGCGTGGATGTCAGGATCCTAACTTTAGGACACGTGCAAAGAGGTGGCTCACCTAATTGGCATGACCGCGTGCTTGCCACTAAATTAGGCACCTATGCCGTTCAGTTGGTCAACGAAGGTCAAAGAGGTGTGATGTCAGGGATCCAACATCGCTATCCTGCAGCTATTCCATTGGATCCATCAAAAGTGGAAAGAAAGGCACTGAATGACTATTCACTGCTGATCCAAGACAAAATCACATTGCTTCATTAATTCCAATCGGTTAAAAGCAAGGCTAAATATCAACCAGCGCTCAGTAGCTGATATTTAACCTAGTGAGCCAGTGTCGCCACCACCAAGCAGGTCCCACCAACAAATATCGAAGATCTTCAAAAAAAGATGGCTTCTTCCCTTCAATTTTATGCCCGATAAATTGCAACACCCACATCAATACAAACAGTAGTAAACAAAATTGTAACAATGAAAACGCAGTACCTACTAACGCCGTTTCTAACCAATAGAGGAATGAAAAAACCGATAAACTGAGGATTGTCATAGCCGCACCAATCGGTCCTGACAACTTAAAATAATACATCAAGGTAGGAATTATCAGCACATGCGCCCAAGTAACATTCATCTCAGCCATAAAGTTAAAGACTGGAATTGTCCAGATGAGTCCTATTGTTACTAGGTAAATGCTGGGTACAGCAATGGCATGGATTAAGATATTGGTTTTGTTTTGATGGCTTTCACTGTAGTGATCCATCAGTCTGTCTATTTCGCGCAAAATCCCTCTCCTTTTATTTGGTAATCTTTGAGGTTGGCGGTGTATTGCAGGCATATTAACCCCACACTGCATGAATTTTTTTGTAGTCTAGCTCAAAATTCTTAAACCGTTATTCGTCTTGTTTATAAGTTCTTACAACATGGAATTAACAATAATGTTACATTGATGTATCCGCTTATTCAACTTGTGACTTTTCAATCCTGTGCGCTTATCTGAACAATCCCTTTTGACTGCACAGTGCATATGATTAATGTGGCTAAAACGCATATACTAGTCTCTTATCTTTTTCATACGTTCGAGCGAACAGACCAGAAATGATTGACTACACCCTATCCCCCGAAAGCACCAGTGAACACCTATTTAAAGTGTGTCTTACTGCTGATGCAGATACGTTCAAGACGTTGACAATATCGTTGCCCGCGTGGATCCCAGGCAGTTACATGATAAGAGATTTTGCTAAAAGCATTGTCGACATAAATCCATTGGACGACGCCCTTGTACTCACCCCTCGAGATAAACAAAGTTGGACGCTAACGAATGATACAAACACTGCACTTGGGACAATAACACTGGAATACACTGTTTTTGCCCGTGACCTCTCAGTACGCAGTGCGTACATCAATGATGAATACGCGTTTTGCAACGGTACCAGTGTGTTTTTGTGTATAGAAGAATTAAAAGATACACCGCATAACCTATCTATCGACAAAACACGTGTTATGCCATGGGCACGTACCATCACTGCGATGAACTGTATCGATGACTCATCTGATACCGATAACCTGCGGAGATTCAGCAGTGATAATTATGAGACGCTCATCGATCATCCCATTTTGATTGGTAAGGTGACACAGCAATCTTTTGTGATAAATGAGACGACATATCACGTAGTGTTTACGGGCGAGCATGATTTCAATATGGCTAGAATTTGTTCTGATCTTGCGCCTATCTGTCAGCATCATGAAGCGCTGTTTGGGGATATGCCAGAAGCGAATTACTACTTTATTACCTTGATTTGCAAAAAAGGGTTTGGCGGCCTTGAACACCGAGCATCGACAATTCTGCAATATTCTCGCGATGAGCTCCCACTAATCGGTGAAGAGGCGCCGATAAAAGATGACTATCAAGATTTCCTTGCACTTTGCAGCCACGAGCTTTTTCATCTCTGGCATGTAAAACGCAACAAGCCTGACGTAATGATATCTCCAGATTTAAGTCAAGAGGTGTATACGCCACAGCTATGGATATACGAGGGGATCACTTCTCTTTACGACGACCTTTCAATGGCGCGATGCGGTGCAATTACCCCCAAGGCATACCTCGAAGTCATGGGTAAAAACATCACTCGGCTTCTAAGAAATTCGGGCCGCGAAAAACAGTCTATCGCAGAATCAAGTTTCTATGCGTGGAATAAGTTTTATAAGCAAACGGCGAGTTCGACTAATCATATCGTTAGTTACTATCTAAAAGGCGGCCTCGTTGCTTTTGGCCTTGATGTCCATATTCGCAATCAGAGTCAAGACAAATACAGCTTAGATGACGTGTTAAGGATCCTCTATCGAGACTATGGCGCTCGGAACGTTGGCACACCAGATGATGTGATTTCATTGATTTGCAGAGAAGAGCTAGATATAGATGTCGACGCATTCATGCAGCAGTTTGTCTACGAAACAACCGAACTCCCGCTTGCAGAATGGTTAAATGCAATAGGGTTAGATTTGCAATTGCGTCCTAGAACCGGCAACGCAGATAAAGGCGGTACGTCTTCTTCGAGCGCAAATAAGAATGATTTTGGTGCATCACTAAGAGACTCTTCCGTTGGCTGCAAAGTTACACAGGTAGTATCAGATAGTGCGGCGAGTGAGGCAGATCTACAGATTGACGATCGAATCATCTCAATCAATCATCAAGAGACAAAATCAAAGCACCTTCTTAGAGAATTGAACCGTCACAGCGATGGCGATACAGTCTCTTTGCATTTACTCAGAGATGGACGCTTACTAGAGAAACAGCTAAGCGTCAGGCAAGCCGTCAAGGATACTTGCTATGTCGAAGTGAAAGATCAAGCTCGCTACGAGCAATGGTTAAACGTATCGCAATAATTGCTTACTTTTGGCTATATTAAAACGATGCGTATTGCTTGGGTTATATGTTATCCGTCTACGAATGCGCCCTTGCCGACGCCTTCAAATGCTTTAACCTGGATCTCGCTATCGCTCAGCTGCTTGGTCGATTCGAATATATGTTGTGCAATACATTCTACCGTAGAATCAGCATCAATAATGTCGCACACAGATTTGGCAATAATCATACTGAACTGTCCTTGAGACGACTCGTACTGGAATGCATAGTAGTCAGCATCGGCACATTGATATTGACGTGCCATTTCGTCGATAACACATGCATTCAAAGGGACTAAATCTTCTCTTGTGCCAATGTAAATATCTTCCCACTTACTTGCCCAATGCTGTTCGAGCACTTCACTGCGAGTACCCTTTTCATTTATGATGATTTTTGAGCGATGACCGTGTGCAATGCGCTGACAATTTCCGTCGTGTTTTTTCAGTCCATGCGTGTAATGATAATAAGGTGATGTGATGTGCTCTTCGCGCAGCACGATATCAATGGCATGGACATTTTGTGGCAGCTGCGTACTGATGATATCTTTTAAGTAGCGAATGACGCTGGGTTTGTCTATCTCGTTTGCATAAACAAACGCATACGCTTCTGATGGACAACGCAATAATATGTACTTGCTGGATCCTGCAGGTTTGGCAAAACGAAAAGCGACGTCTACAGCATCAGAACCTCCATTATGGACAACAGTGGTATTTTCACTTTCCGCTGGAATGACAAGCTTGTGATCAATGTAGTCATCAATGAGTGATTTCAGCTGTTTTTTTACAATGCCAAAATCCTGTACCATGCTTTCTTCATTCAGCCCGCCATCCAATACAATATCGACGATCCAGCTTTCGCCAACCATGCCTCGCACCGGACACAAATACGAAAAGTCCATCACAGTGAGGTCGTTGACAAAGAGTTTCATTATTCTTGGTCCTGGTGCAGTGATTTGAGCAGTTGGTCCTTTAGATTAGGCGGGATCCCCTTGATAGTCAGCGTATCATTATCAAAATCCGCAAACACCCTTTCGCCCAGTAGTTTTCTATCAAAATTGAGGCTCACACCCCCACCTGAACCGCTGTATTTTTTCATCGCACTCAACATCGTTTTATCTGGTGCAAAAGAAGGCTCAAGCGCTGTTGAAGTGGTCGTTGTATAGGCGGAAAAACGCTGTGACCCACCACTTGCATTCGACAACACATCGTCTAATTCTTCCAGCTGAATGTCTTCACCAATATCTACTTTTTGCTTGTAGTAGTCCACTAGCGCATCTCTACTTTGATGCTTTTCTTCTTTGTCCAGCGTTTCGGAAGACAGGTATTCATCCACCTGCTGCACGAGTAACTTGTTTTGCTGTTTGACGTCGATTTTTTCATCGCAGCCAATGAATTGCATGAAAAAGTCACTCACTCTTCGTCCCATGCGCCCCTTCAAAAAGCTAATGTAGCGATTTGATTCCGGATTTATTTGGTATTCCGTTATATTAATGCGTACCGCAATCTGCATTTTACTCAAATCAAGATGATTGCTTTGACTGATCTCAAGATATTGATTTACTTCAACATGATCTTTTGTGTCCAGTAGCGTAATAAGCAAATACTTCGTTGCAAGATACTCGTATTCACTGAAGATAACAAAGCCAGCTTCGACCATGTTTTCCGCAACAATGGTTTCTAGTAAACGCTTGCCTGATGCCACACTGAATTCATGAAACTCAATCGATTGCGCTACATAGTCGACTAACAATCCTCGAAAAGGATTCGCGGAACCATCAAATCCCCCCACGCCTTTGCCCGGTTTTGCATTGAACGTTGTATGCAGTTGGTA
>JBCDMA010000281.1:0-5219 GCA_038744645.1 Pseudomonadota bacterium
CTCTGTGACCGTTAGCAACGTAGACCTGTCCATATCGGAAGGTCGGCTGACAATTTCAAATCTAGACATACAAAACCCTGCCGGTTTCAGTGAATCAAAAGCAGTGGGTCTAGGCGGAATTACGTTAGATTTGGGCGGTGCTACAAGTGAACCCTACGTAATTCAAGAAATTACTATTTCTTCACCTGAAATGTTGTACGAATTTGACGAGAGCGGAAATGGAAACTTGTTAGCATTAAAAGACAATTTACAAAAGATGCTGCCGACCAGTTCTGAGCCACCTCCGCCAACAACTTCAGAACCTCTACCCTTGGTTATTGTTGAAAATGTCTCTGTTGAGAATGCGGTTTTAAAACTGGATTTTGAAAATCTACCGACAGGCGGTATCGATTTGGGCGAGACTAAATACGATGTTACCTTACCCACTTTCAGTGCAGGTTCTGTAGGTAAACCCAATGGTATTCCTGCCGACCAGGTGGGCGCTGCGATTGCCGATGCAATGCTTGAAAATGTCATTGAACAAGCCAAAGCGCAAGCGAAAAGCGCAGTTGGCGATAAAGCCAAAGAAAAACTGCAAGAAGAAGTTGATGCGAAAAAAGATGAGTTAAAGGAAAAAGCCGAAGAGAAATTGAAGAATCTTTTGGGCGGAGGTTAGATAAAAAAAGCAAGTGCTGCTTTAAAGCAAAGCGCCTCGATTTATATCGAGGCGCTTTTATTTTGAGTAGTGGAACCTACGCTATCGTTGTGACCTTACTCAACGAATGAAGCGTCATCTCCTCCGCTTGTATCGATATTCTCACCTTTCAAGTCGTCTATGACTAGGGCCGTACTTCCACCACCCGATGACCCTTGACTTGCACTTAACGTGTCAAGCTGTCGTTCGCCCCAGTGAGAGCCTTCAGTTGATACACCAGTTCCCCAGTGAGAGCCCTCAGTTGATACACCAGTTCCCCAGTGAGAGCCTTCGACAGACATACTGCTTCCCCAATGGGAGCCTTCAAGCGTCATACCGTTGCCCCAATGAGAGCCTTCAAGTGTCATGCCAGTGCCCCAGTGAGCGCCTTGTGTACCAAATCCCCTGCCCCAATGAGAACCTTCTGTTGAGAAACGCGCTCCCCAATGAGAGCCTTCCGTTAGGACACTACCGTCAGCCAATTTGATATAGAAGTTTTTGTTCTTATCCTGTCTAACAGGACCGAAAAAGTGCTGTTCACCTGCGATATCAGCATCGATATCTAAACCAACATTGGCGCAACCTGTTGCGTTTGAAGTTATCGCTGCATAAGCATCAATTAATCCCATGCCTTGTGCAAACGGAGAGACAGGCAAATTTTCATCGGTTAATGCTGGGCGTGCTGAGCTCATTATGCGACATTTCACATCATCAGCGCTTAGGTACGGATGTTGCGATACGATTAATGCTGCTACACCAGAGACAACCGCCGCTGCTTGACTGGTACCCGACATCTCATAATAGTTGCCGTTTTGTTTGTTTTGACGCAGTCCTTTCGCTTTGAGCTTGTTGTTCACCATTTTCACAGCGATACCCGTGCCAGGTGCTACAATGTCCGGCTTGATAAAGCCATCATATGTTGGGCCTCGCGAAGAGAAAGTGGCAACGCGATCATCACTTAAGTCCATTGGAGTCTCGCTGTCTGACATCGCGCCAACCGTGATAACATAAGGGTTGTTGCCTGGCACAGTAATAGCAAGATCGTCGCCTTCGTTGCCCGCTGATGTAACAACAACTATACCGCTCTTCCATAGCTTGGTGATAGCCTGGTTGATGGGGTCATCCCAATAGCGTGTCATCACAGGTGCGCCAATAGAAAGGTTTAACACTCTGAACATTTCAGGATCAGCGTACTTGTGTATCCAGTTCAATGCTGCGAGAACAGACGAATAACTTCCCTTGCCGTTTTTATCGAATGCTTTGATTGATAGCAACTTCACATCAGGTGCCATCCCGTTGTATTCACCATAGTAGTCATATACAGCACTGGTGATAATGTTGGCAATGTGTGTTCCGTGGCCATTTAGATCAGTGTAAGCGCTTTTGTCTTTTTTGTTCGTAATGGCGTTGTAGGGACGATAAACCTTGGCGTAGCCGTAGGTATCACGCAATAAGTGGTGGTTACCGCGTTCTAGTAAGTGAATTCCACTATCCAACACGATAACGCCAACGTCTTCGGCACCTGTTTGGCCTAGATAATTGTGCACATCAGATGAATTGATAATGTGTCCGACTTTGTTAAGGCTATCGACTAATGTGTACGAACTAGAATAATCGTAATAATTATACATCGTCATGATGGTTCTATCGGCTTGCACGCGAAAGTCACCTGATGCTTTGACGACTTCCACCTGATCTGGTGTAAGTTTCGCCGCCACCGCATTGATGATTGGGAAGTTTTGACTTGCATTAGCACCTACTTCATTGAGCTTCGCTTCAATATCTTGGATGCTATTGCCTTGTAAGATGTAAGATTCTGCAACTGCAGCAACAGCTTCTTCAATGCCAATTTTGCTTTTTACTTTAGATACAATGTCGTGTTCTTCAACAACAGATATTCCAAACACAGCAGTCGCAATGCTAGCAGCAAAAATTGTGAGTGTTTTTACAATTGTCATGAACTACCCCTTAACTTCAGTTCAATGATGTACTTTCGGATCTTGCGATACCGCGTTGTTCTTTCCTTTAGCGACATCCGTGCCAAACTTAAAAAATTTTTAAAGCATTGAAATTAAAAGGATAATTTTTAATTTTTTACTTTACCTACTCGAATCCTTAAAAGCAGAACAAAAAAGTGAACGTATATATGAACGTATTTTTACAAACACCATTTTTTAGTTCGTTTTTTTATTCATTTCTTTTTAAGTTAACTGCCCACTACAAGAAAAACTCTTGTGTTGGCTGCGACACTTCAAGCACTAAGGAAATCAATACGATCGCCTTCTAAAAGGCGCCTAGCAATGCGCATGCAATAGAAATTATCACGCGGAATGGTATGTAAGGGTATGAAAATCAATAATTTGATATGGTGCTGAACAGCGAATATTCGCACGCAGATAGCAGTGTGATATGGCTTTATTTAGAACACCTCGCGCCAATAGCAGTGATTTGCAAATCGACGTCACCCACATCGGCATAGCTGTATCCACTTAGGTTTGATTCACCATCTGCATCGAATACGAGATTGAGGCTTCCAGAATTCGTTGAGCCTCCGGATAAAGCGATGTTTGCGATTGCGCAACGTTCTAATTGTAGATGCGAATATCGTCAAACTAGCCATTGTTTTATATCGGCAAGAAAGAAATAGAAACTAGTGTGAATTCAATGGATTTAAATATAAAGTCTATAACACTCAGCGCTGGACCTGTTCTATACGGCTGATTTTTCCCATCAGTGACCGGTGACTTAATACTGCTATCTTCTCTTTGTCAGTCATCCACGCTATCGCTTGAAATATGCTGGCGGCTTGATTGATTTTATAGTCGGCACTGAGGTAATCGATAGGGGCGTCGCCTTTGTTAACTGGCGGTGGTGCCTGAACTAACGAAAAATGTTGTTTTTGCAAAAAGCAGTTTTCGATCAGAGTCTCCAAATTAATATAGATTATTGCGGTTTTTGTTTTTTCAACAAATGCATCTCGTTGTTTAAACATATCAATATCCTGCACTTCTTCCGGGATGCTCAAAAGCCCAAGCCATCGCAGCCATTTGGCAAATAGATGGCTACCACTCAGCGCAGAAAGAGGGATTGACAGTATTAAACCCGTGATGATTGGGGATAGCCACACTATTAACAATGGGGAATAAAAATAGAGCACGACTAACATGGCAATGCCTATACATGTGTGCCAAAAGTGCTGTTTACAAAGCTGTCCCCAGTTTGTTCCTGCATGATGACGATGCTGCTTTGCCCAACCCGCATCTTTACCTCTAAAAATGTCGAAAACATGCTGACAATGGATCAGCATAAAAATAGGCGCATAGAGGATCGAAAAGAAAATCTCTACAACGGTACCCAATGACATTCTAATAATGCCTAGGGGTTTGCGCAGTGAGTGAGTAAAAAATGCGCGCAGCAGCCCCAAGGCTTTTGGCACAAGCAATAAAGACATGGTCAAAACAAACAACTTCACCATTCGCTCAGAATCAAATACAGGCCAGTTTGGAAACAGCGTCACTTCATCAGTGAAATAATCAATACTCGCAAATTGTATTTGGATACCAATCCCTATACCCACCAAAATAAGTGCAAACCAAAATGGAGAGGCTAAGTATCCCATGACGCCTGTGATCATGTGAAATCGATTTAGCCATCTTAGTCCCCTAGCATGCAGCACTGCAATGTGTTGGATGTTTCCCTGTGCCCATCGCCGATCGCGAATCGCAACATCTGATAGCGACGGTGGACTTTCCTCCCAAGAGCCTTTCAATGTTGGCAACATTCTGACTTTCCAGCCTGCGCGTCTCATAAGAGCAGCCTCGACAAAATCATGCGATAAAACATCGCCTGCGAATGGTCTTATTCCGCCTAATGTGGGTAAGCCTGCTGACGCAGCAAACGCACGAACACGTATAATCGCATTGTGTCCCCAATAGTTACCATCATTGCCCTGCCAAGCGGTAATGCCGCGCGCCACAATAGGCCCATAAATCGCCCCAGCAAATTGTTGCAATCGCGCAAACAAGGTTGTTCCGCGGTATAGGCAGGGTAGCGTTTGAATGATGCCACTCTTATTGTCAGCGGCCATTTGTTTAACTAGGGTGCATAGGGTAGAGGCCGACAATAGGCTATCTGCATCCAATACCACCATAAAGTCATATCTACCGCCCCAACGCGTTATAAATTCTTGCACATTGCCTGCTTTTTTAGCGCGATTATCGTGTCGTCGTCGGTACCATACATTCATTTGGCCAAAGAGGGCTCTCTTGAGATGATTGACTGCTGCAATTTCCTTCACCCAAAGGTTCGGATCCTTGGTATCAGAGATGATGAATATTTCAAATTGATCGGATAATCCCTGTTTTGCAAGTGCACTACCCATGCTAAAAAGTGCAGCACATGTCTCGCAAGGGTCTTCATTGTAGACCGGCATCAGCAAAGCGGTTCGCGTCCGCTTCCAGTCTTCAGTCTGGGATTTGGATAAATCAGGCTCTGGTCTGGCAAGGAGAAATCCAGCGAGTGCTGAACAAGCCGCAAATGCAATCCA
>JBCDMA010000282.1:0-5202 GCA_038744645.1 Pseudomonadota bacterium
AAAGAGGCCTATTTTGACATGGGTATTGTCATGGCGCATGAAGGAATGATTTTAGATGGTAAAAGCCTTTTGCATGCAGGTCAGGTAGCGAAGGAGACGGTTATCGAGGATTTTATGGGGTATTATTTTAAAACGAAGGATTTTAAATTAAAGGATTCTCAACAGCAGGACTCGCAAGTAAAAGAGGCACGTTTTGACGGTATTATGCTATACAAATTAAAACCGCTGGAAGCGCTCTAGCCGACTGGAGCGCTCTTAAGGTTGGCATGAATGTGTAAACAGAACTTATTTTTGCACACCAATACACTACTATAAAAACGATACGCGTTTATTTGAATTCTAACTATCCGTTTATACAAGATATCAAGTTTGATTTATGTCTGATCTAATTTCGAAAAGCAAAGCACAGCACGACCAATGGCACGATCGTTGGAAAAACAACAACATCGGGTTCCATGAGGCCGATGGTAACCACTTATTGAAGCGACATTTTAAAGCATTGGGTTTAACACCAGGCCAGCATGTGTTTTTGCCGCTTTGCGGGAAAACCAAGGATCTTGGTTGGCTGCTTTCAAACGATTTACGGGTGAGTGGTATTGAGCTAAATGAATCTGCAATAATCCAACTGTTTGAAGAGCTTAGCGTTACACCCAACGTTGAAAGGACAGAGAATCATACCCTTTATAGTGCAGCCAATATTCGAATCTTTGTAGGCGATTTTTTTGAGCTAACAAAGGTTCAGCTAGGGACAGTTGATGCGGTCTTTGACCGCGCCGCTTTAGTCGCACTACCCATAGCGTTGCGGCATGACTACACTCGTCACCTGATTGATATCACAGACAATGCGCGTCAACTTTTAGTCTGTTATGACTACGACGAATCATTGATTTCTGGTCCACCATTCAGCGTAACTGAGCAAGAAGTGTATTCGCATTACAATGCTTTTTTTAACATTGAAGGTGCGTTTCGGCAACCTGTTGAAGGCGGCTTCAGAGGCGAAAAGAATGTCTACGAGGCGGCGTATTTACTTAGATAAAGCGCAGACACTTCAAGCTTTTTATTCAAGTTAAAACAATGTTTTGCGGTACTCCTTTTAATCGTCAATTTTAACTGAATCGCACCAATGATCAGTGTCGGGTATTTAATAATGCCTGTGTTCCGTAAGTGATATCAAACAATAAATAAAAATATCGATATTCAACTTGCCAAAAACGCATTTTGGAAAATACTTTTAAGAGTATTAATTACAACTTAGGTCAGATGCATTACAAATTCTATATCTCAAAAGCGACGCAAAACTTCAAGGATTTAGAGATCCTTGACATGTTGAAAGGTTTCAAGCTTAACAATCAAACTCACGGTATCACTGGAATGCTCTTTTATCGTTCAGGGCATTTTTTGCAAGTGATAGAAGGTGACAATTCAATCGTTGAAACGCTGTATGAAAAAATTTGTAGTGACTCTCGTCACAACGCAATAAAAACTCTGCTTGAAGGCGACATTGATACTCGCATGTTTGGCCACTGGGATATGGCTTACAAAAAAGTTGAAGAAATAAAAGCTGACATTATAGACGATGTAGACCAAATCATTGACACTTATAAAGAACTCGACTTTATGGAACAGGGCATTATTTTAAAGGTGATAAAAGGGTTTTATTTCAGGCCGTAGTGGCATAATTATTCTAACGTCTGCAGTGTATTTATAAGGACCTATGGTGATTCTTACTTAGTGCGTATTACCAATACACTTCGAAGGTTTTACCTCTATAGGTCAACTATCAATGGGGTGTTGTATACCGCCATCGTTAAATACAAACAATTCTTGTTTAAAAAATCACCTGAACATGCGATCATGCGCGACTTAAGGTTTTTGCTTTTCAAAAAGACGCCCTTAACTGCTTAAAAACGGAAATTTGCTTAAAAATAGGAGGGTATGGATGAATGCTCGCATTATAACGCGCACAGTGTTAGCTGGACCTGCAACACTACTTTTTGCCATTGTTGCGCTTGCAGCAATGCCAGTTTGGGCTCCCGCAGGCGCTGCTGGTGTTAATCATATAGTGTTTTCTCTTATTTCGTTTCCCGCGTGGTGGGCACTCGCCTTCTTTTACTCTGTACTTGAAGAAAATCTCGTCAGAGGAAGCATCGTCATGGCGATTGCTATTGGACTTAACGCCTATATCGCCTATTTGTCAGGCGGTTGGTAGAACAGGAGAGAATGATGATCAATGTATCAAGAGAAAAAATCAACCGTTTGCTTTCTATTCATGGCTGGTCCGGCATCACACTTGGGCTTTTTCTATACGTTGTGATTGTTACAGGGGCGGTTGCTGTTCTAGCGTCAGAGATAGGTGAGTGGTCTGCAGGAGGTAAAAATAGTGAAGCACCACTGACAAGCGGGATAAATAAACATGTGCTGGCGTTTGCAGAAACCGTCAATTCTGAATATACCGAGGATGTCAGCATATTTGGAAATTCCGCTAGTAATGCAGTGGTATTTTTTCATACACACGCCACAAATTCATCGGGCTTGCCAGACGATCTTGGCACAATGATAGAGTTTAAGCCTGATAACGGAGAAGTTATCTTAAGGCGAGATGGCTATGGTTCAGAATTATTTGGTACCGACCCAGGTAGTGCACTGGACCACTTTATTGCAGAGTTGCACATTAACCTGCACCTTCCCAATCCATATGGCCTCTATGCCACAGGAATACTAGGATTGGTTATGTTCGTTGCCGCGGGGTCTGGACTGGTTATTCATCGCAGTTTATTAAAGGATGTGTTCAGTCCAGCGCGATATAAAAATGCTGTTTTGCACCGCAGAGATCGACATGTGCTTGCAGGAAGCTGGGCTTTACCCTTTGCCTTTGCCTTGGCGTTCACGGGTTCGTTTTATAGCTTTGCTATTTCAATTGGATTGCCGATGGTGGCCAAAACTGCATTTGGCGGTGACCAAATGGCGATGTTTTCAACATTAGTAGGTGCTCCAGCAGCATCTGATGAGACGCCTGCTAAAACGGTGAACCTAGATACGCTGATTAATGACGTTATTTCACGAGAAGGCGTTAATCCAACAAATCTCTCAATATCACATTTTGGTCGAGCAGATGCTGTCGTAACTATTGGACTACCAGCACCTGAAGGGCAGTTCATCGGCAAAACTATTCAATACAATGGCGCGACAGGCGAGTACACTCGGGATAAACCTTTTATAGGTACACAAGATTCCGCCGGTAACACATTAATCATGCTGATGGGCGCCCTTCACTTTGGCACATTTGCCGGTTTGCTCTCAAAAATCGTATGGGTTTGCATGGGTTTTGCCATGGCCTTTGTTACCTACACTGGTATGCAGTTTTGGGTAGAGCGTCGAAAAGATCAGCCTCTGTGGCAAAAATTTAATAAAGCATTACAGGTGTTCGCATTTGGATTGCCCATTGCATTGGCGTGTTCTGGCATTGGGTTCATGCTTAGCGCTCAGGCTACAACAACGCAATTCTGGACACCTGTCGGTTTTATTCTGGGAACAATAGCAATGTTTGTTACGCCGCTTATATGGCGTGATGTGACGCTCTTAAAGAAACGTCTTATGTTTTTGATGGGTATAAGCCTAGTCATATTACCACCGCTGAGATGGTTGTTTGTTGGGAACGTCGCAGACTCATTCTTAACCATTGATACAAATGTGCTGATGCTTGATTGTATTCTTTTGATTTTAGGTGCGTATTGTTTAGTCAAACCAAGGTTGAAAGACATAAATGTTGTAAATACGGACAAGGCAAAAATTAAGGAAGCGATGTCATGAGCTGGTTCATTGTTTCGGCCAGTTTGTTATGGTCGATTGCATTTCTCTATGTTCTGAGAGAAAAGAACGAGCGCCGGGAACGAATTGTGGCAACGTTGACTTCTCAAGGCGCGTTGCCCGGTTTTTTCGGAAATGTGCCCAATAGCATCTACTGGTTGATGTGTTTTCTGCCATTTCCGATACTGCTATTTGTATCGATGAGCGGCGCTTTGCTAATATGGCTCGCGGCACTTTTTACAGTGGGCTGGGTTGTTGCCTTAAGGCGTTAATACGGACAACACAAGTTGGCAATAGAGATAGAGCAAAATCACCCCGTCTCTGACAAAAATAACGACATAAGCAACCTTAATAGTATTTCCCATTACAATGCATTGAGTATCATTAAAAAACGCTTTTAGTATAGCCAGCCGGTTCGAAATGAAACCCCTACAACGACCAACAATATCGAGATTATCGTAACAGGTACAATATGCCACGACATGAGAACCAGATTTTTTTCTGATAAGTAAGGGATCACACGAAATCTGGCATGGACTGCAAAGCTTAAAGTAAGCAACAGCAGGCCAAGCTTGGTTAAAATTGGATGATTCATATTGTTACTCAAGTCAAACCATGCATGAAATTCGGGTTGATATTTGAATGCTAGTAAAATTCCAGTGACGACCTGGAGTATCAAGGAAGGCATTCCAATTTTTTCATATACCGATTCAAATTCGAGCAGTTTTGCCGGGTTCTTTTCCTTTAGCACCTTAGGTAACACAACAATTGAAAGCACAATGTGACCGCCAGTCCATATCGTGGCACCCAATACATGCAGCAACAAAACTATTCCATCCATGACGTTTCAATCGTTTGTTTCCTTATCATCAGTATGCATCAAAGGATAGTGCCAACGTTTGATCTACATCCATTTCTTTCTATTCGAATTAGCTTCGTTTGCAAAGCACGATCATTTTCTCTTGAAAGGTACCGTTTGGTTAACTGTTAATTCGAACAAATATAATACAGCGCCAATGGCGCGGATGTTCGAGGATGGTAAGTAAAATATGGGAATCCTAAAAAAAGTAAAAGTGCACCTAAAAAGTCATCCTGATGCCACCACCAATCACTCTTGGAGCACCCACAAATGCAAGCTGACCGATGTTGATATTTTGCTGCACATTGGCGAGATAAAATTCGTCCGTAATGTTTTCTATAAACCCGTACAATTCAATAGCATCCCAGGTGTATCGAATGGATATATCCGCTACGGTGTAGCCTTCCACGCGGTTAGTTGGGATATTGTCATCGTCTGAAAAACTGGCGCCTACACGTCGTGCTTGCGCAGAGAAAATTAGGTTTTCTGAAGGCGTGAAATCAGCACCAAAAAACCAGGTGAATTGAGGCGCACTG
>JBCDMA010000283.1:0-5169 GCA_038744645.1 Pseudomonadota bacterium
AGTAATTTCTCCACAGCGAGCTTTGATGGTCGAGTGCGTGACTTTGGTGTGCCGACTAACAACCCTGAGTTGATCTATCCTGGCCAGCCACAGAAAACCTTCAAGCTATTTGGCTTATATGACTTCCTGAATGGCTTCAGCATTAATCTAGGTATGGAATGGCAAGAAGAGTTCTTCTTAGACTTTGACCGCACTAAAGAGTTGCCAAGCGCGACTATATTTAACTCGGCTGTGCGTTATGCGGCGCTCAACTGGGCAATCACGTTGGGTGTTGATAATCTCACAGATGAAGACTATTTCTTCGGCTCTGACCCTATATTTGCTGCTAACACACTTGTGACTAAGGCGCCTGAGCGCACCTTTGTTGGCTCATTTAAAGTGATGTTTTAGTCAGAAACAAGATATCGTTCAAAATATTAACCAGCTGTATTTTGATTAATAAGTAATGACGATATGCTTTGAACCATGGCCCTTGAGATGCTCTCGGGCCATGGGAATAAGGAATTGGAGATTTGAGATAGCGTTGTCTGGGACGGCTGAATAAGGGAACCACTCAATTCTTTCATGGTCACTTTGAATTGCATCTGTTGTTATTCCATTATAACGCGCTGCGTAAATTTCAACTTGGCTAAGTACGTCGTCTTTATCGGTGGTTTCGTTAATAGTTGCGATTGGCAGCCAATCACGTGCGCCTATTTTTAGGCTGGTTTCCTCAAAGCATTCACGCATCATACAAGCAATTGGCGTTTAACCTAACTCAGCCTTACTGCCCACACCATTCAATTTGCCCGCCTGCCACGCTGGACGTTTTTTAAGCACTAACAACACCTTTTCGAGTGTTTGGTCAAAGATAAATCCAAGTGTATAGTTTTGCATGAGTTAAATATTGAACTGATTTACTATATACAATCCCCAGAATGTTGACTTACATCAATTCTATACAAATCGTATCAATTTAAGGTAAGCCTTACCTTTTTAGCGTCTTCGACGCATTAATTAAAAAACTCCATTAAAACTATACTTTTGTATAGATGATTGAAAATTGAATCAGTCTCTTGTATGTATATGGCAACACTTTAAACGCCTGTAAAACGATAAAAACACCAAGATAGCGATATAAAACCTTGATAATCAATTAATTTAACTTAATGATCTGTAAACACACGTTTAAAGATGTATAAAAAATGTAAATAAGCACAATACATAAATTTAAATAAAGTATATGAAATGATACTTTTTTATCTTGCTGTCAGAAAATTGTCAACCGTTCCTACCGAAATGTGTTAATGATGTAGGTAACTCATTGGTATTTATAAAAACATTACCATTCCTAAACCCCATTGATGAGCCAATTTAGTAGCTGTAGAGGTACTTGGTCGCTCACTATATTCATCAATTATTAGCTGTTTGAGTGATAAATTGTTATGAAGCGTCAAAATCTAGACGTTTTACGATTTAATCACCTACTCAAAGTCAATTAATTCGCACATGAAATTTTGTATGTATATCGCAACACAATCATAAATTTTTCTCATTTCTAAAAATGCAGATCCTGAAAAAATTGATAAAAAATATCATAAATTTTTGAAATATATACATAAATATTGTTTGGCATAGCAGTTGCTAAACTGTAACAGATTGAAACAAATCGTATATAACAATAATAAAAACGTTCTCTATAGATGTGATTTACACCACGCCTATTTCGCCGCATTTTTATTTAAGGATTAAAAATTTGACAACTACAACTGTAGTTAATTTGTTGTGCTTATTGGTTACGAGCCCGCACGCTACAAACCCCGTTCAGATATCGAAGGATTCGCCTGTGCAGGGTATTAGCCAAGTGATTTGCAAAAAGATACTTGCCTACCAGCGGTTTGCCAACGTTGTTAGGGTAAACCTGTCTGAATTTGTGCACTCTAGTACCTCTTTAATCCTGAAATGCAAAATTTTTAAACAAAACTTTAGATTTATTGCGTTGAATAACGCATCAACATTCCCCTATAGGTAAGGATTTAATAAATGAAAGCTACAATTGTAGTCATATTGGTATGCTTTTTTTTCGTGTCCAACGCCAACGCGCGTATAAGTTGGACATCAAATGTAAAAGGTCCAAAAGGAGAATTACCCGCGGTCCCAGCGGCAAAAGGATATGGTGTTTATACTAGACCGGCAAAAAATGCCAAAGTCATCAAAGTAACGAATGTCAAAGAATCAGGTGCAGGTTCTTTAGAGGCATGTATTGAAGCCTCAGGCCCGCGTGTTTGTGTTTTTGAAGTCGCGGGTAGAATCAAATACCGGGGAAATTTTGACATACGAAAAGGCGATCTCCATATTGCAGGTCAAACGGCGCCAAATCCAGGTATTGTCGTTCAAGCACCTAGAAGCGTTATCAGAGCAAGTAATGTTGTCATTGAACACATGAGATTTATGTCTACGGATGAGCTTACTAACCGAAACATCAGAGACTCCTCCGGTTACAACAGAAGAGATGCATTGGTTATCGAAGGCGGAAAGTCAATATTCTTAAATCATGTTACCGTTAATTTTGGTGTAGATGGCAATCTTGATATTGCTGGAAGAACCGACAACATAACTATTCGCAATTCACTCGTTGGGATGATGCTCAATTTTAGTATTCATGCAAATGGAAATTGGAGAGGACTTGGCGCTCATTCGTTTAATATGCTGATCAGTCATCAAGTGGGTAACGTTGATATAACGAGAAGCGTGTTAGCTTACGCTCAAGGACGGTTACCGAGAAGCGGTGCGAGGAATTTATTCTACAGTGAAAACGTTAACTACCACACTAATCGTAACTTCTTTGTGGATTTATATACGCGCGCTGGAGGCAAAAACAATAGGACGGTCAATGCAAACGTGGTGGGTAACGTGTTTATCACTGACCGATCTAATACAAGTATTGTCAACACATACGCTGATAAAGGCGGGAAAGTAAATGTATACTCAGCGAAGAATGACCTGATTTTAGAGCGCGGTCGGTCTATACGATCGCCCTCCGGTGCTGCATCGACAATCAGGCGAACGAAAGGTGGATCTTCAAAAGTACTTACTCGAGCAGTATCCATGCCACACAAACAATCTATTCCGAGAAGCCCTGTAAGGGAAAAGGATGTGCTTAATCTTGCGGGAGCGCGACCGGCGGCAAGGATCCCGCTAGAAAGAGAGATCGTCAGAAACATTAGTGCGAGAAAGGGTGAAGTTGTCAATTGTTATCACGAAACCGGTGACCGCAAATTCAACACCGTGTTACAGAAATATGCGAAGTATAAAGACCGTAATGCGCCATCTATTAAGGATAGATGCGAGCTAGATAAGAAAGGTTGGAATGGATGGAGACAATGGTTGCTTGCGACAAAAGTTGTCAGCAAGCGCTCTCTAAACGGCAGACTACCTCGAACATCTGACCTAAATCGCACTCTTCCCAGTGGCTATACTCACCTAGAAGCCTTTTTACACGCGTGTTCAAGAAAAGTCGAACAGAACAGTGGTGACTGTCACTCGCGCAATATCGATCGCAGTGGCAGAGGTTGGAGATAAGTAATTTTTCAATTAAGGGTAAAACGCCGATTAGTATACATCGGCGTTTTTTTTTACTACTGGTTTAATCAAAACTATGTATTTATGTGCTTAGCACTATGCTTACATATTTAGGATAAAAACCTATATGTTCCCAATCCCCAAATTTGATTATAATTAGCAGCCATTGAATCAAAAGGGCATGTCATTGGTTCCAAATCCCTCCATCATTGATAATGCATCGCTGGCGGCATTGATTAGGCACGGCGCAGATGTGTTGATTCTATTCACGACCGTTAATTCGGGCAACTGGCCTAAACCCTCCATCATAAATGATAATCCATCTTTGCGTATCCCGGGGTCTATCTATTTTGATTTTGAAGAGGCTGTCGTAGACAAAACGTCCCCTTTAAGCAAAATGATGCCTGAACCGTCCGTGTTTGAACGCGAGGTTAGAAAGCTAGGTATTTGCAACACGTCCACCATTGTTGTCTACGATGATTTTGGGAACTTTTGTGCTTCCCGCGTGTGGTTCATGTTCAGAAACATGGGATTCGAAAATGTCAGAGTGCTGGACGGTGGTTTGCCTCTGTGGGTTGCGCAACAACATCCAACAACAGATGGTTGCATTAGTCCCGCTAGTATAGGTGATTTCACTGCAAACCCATCTTCTGATTTTCAATTCGTTTCAAACGAATATGTCATGCAAAACATCGTTTCTGGAACGCTTGATTTATTGGATGCTAGAGGTGCAAAAAGATTCTCCGGAGAAGAACCTGATCCTCGTAAACAGGTGCGCGCAGGACATATTCCAAAATCGATGAATTTACACTACGCTCAACTTTTTGATAAAAAAGGCTGTTTTTTGTCGTTGGATGAAATAAGCAAACTTATACCTTACAGTGCAAACGGATTGATCTTTTCCTGCGGCAGCGGTGTTACGGCTTGTATACTTGCTCAAGCAGCATATATGGTAGGTATTTCTCCTTTGTATGTTTATGATGGTTCCTGGTCAGAATGGGGATCACGCGAAGACCTGCCAATTTCAACAGGACACAAATCAACATAAATGGGTTTTGAGTTTTCAGTTTTAGCTACAATAGCGTTGATGCACGCTGTGGCAGTCGCTAGCCCTGGTCCAGATTTCGCTGTTGTATTGAAACAAGCATTACAACAAGGCCGCAGGCTTGCCATTTACACTAGCATTGGCATAGGGGTGGGTATCCTCGTGCACGTTGCATATTCAATCTTGGGCATTGGTTTGGTAATTAAAGCCACACCTTGGTTATTTGATATGCTGTTGTATCTTGCTGCTGGTTACCTTGTTTTCATTGGTATAAATGCGTTAAAGAGTGCGAGTCCAGCGAATAGTGACGCTATCTCGCCAAATAATGTGCAACTTATGTCAGCCTACAAAGCCTTCACTATTGGGTTTGTCACAAACGGCTTGAACCCCAAAGCAACCATGTTTTTTCTCGCACTGTTTTCTTTGGCGATACCTTCACAAACGGCACTATCAGTACAACTAATTTATGGTGTTTATTTAGCGCTTGCTACTGCAACTTGGTTTATACTTGTCAGCTACCTTGCAAGCCACGCAATAATAAGAGCGGCGTATCAGCGCAAAGG
>JBCDMA010000284.1:0-5108 GCA_038744645.1 Pseudomonadota bacterium
TCTATTTTACCTCCAACTTTCGACTCACATTCACCATCAGCCAACCACGTTTTGCGTTTGTCCGAATCAACGAGATATGCCCATACTTTTTCAATGGGTCCTGGTAATAAACGCTGGAACTGAACCGTATCTTTTGCAATCAATTCACCACATTTGTTCATTGCCACTTACCTCACAATAGTTAATCTTCACCTTTATTAAGCTCGCTTTCGAGCTTGTCTAATCGTGGATTCCAGTACTGCTTTACTTTTGCCATCCAGATTTCTAGTTCAATAAAACCTTGTGGATCTAACTTATAGATTCGTTTTTGCGCTTGTTTTTCTATGTTTACTAGTCCTGCGCTATTCAGTTTTTTCAAATGTTGAGAAATCGCGGGCTGACTGCAGTCAAAATGCGTAGCAAGTTCATTCACAGACTTGTCAGAATCGCTCAATAACTCCACAATTTTACGTCGAGTAGGATCAGCCAGTGCGTTAAAAGTATTCACACAAAAAGTATAATTTATTACTTATATAAGTCAATACTTATAAAATGAGCAACAGTACGATGCAACATCCTCTATATCCACATGGACACACATGTCGAATACTTGAAACAAGCTTTATGGTCGATTCAAGTGACTATAATTAATAACCCTATGGCGTTTGCATTTACAAAACTCAATTTGAACGTTGTCGCCTGAACATCAGATAGTAAGTTACCGGCACAAAGAGCAACGTAATTGTTGAACCGAGCGCCAATCCACCTATCATCAATGTTGCCATCGGCTCAAATAGCGCACCTCCATTAATTGCCATTGGCGTCAGCCCGAATACGGTGGTGAGCGTTGTAAGCAGTATTGGCGTGATTCGCTGTTGAGCAGCAAAGATAATTGCCTGCTTTAATTCCTTTGAGCGTCGTTCAATGTCTATTTGGTCAATGAGCACGATAGCGTTATTGATGATTATCCCTGCCAGCGCGATTATTCCCAAAGTACCAAAAAACGACAAAGGTTGACCTGTAAGTATTAGGCCTACAGGCGCGCCGATGATAATAAACGGGATGGTCATTAGTACAAGCGTTACTCGTCTAAATGAATTGAACTGAAACATAATAGCCGCGACCATGACAATAAATGCCACGGGTACACCCGCACCAAGCTTGCTATTCACATCTGCACTATCAGCCGTTTCACCAGCTATTTCAATGGCGTACCCAGGTTCTAGAGCAAGATTCTCTAACGTAGGTTGAATGTGCTCAAGCACCTGCCCAGCTGACAAGGTAGCGCTCTTCGCAGATATCTTTATCGTTCTTTGTTGATTTTCCCTTCGCAGTTGCGAAAAGTCGAATTTCGGTACAAACACCGCTATTTGATCAAGTGATAAGACATCATCTTGCACCGGTATACTTAGATTTTCCAAATCTTCCAAGCTATCCCTAAAATCACGTTCAGCCCTCACAACTATTGGGATTGCGTAGACACCTTCGCGATACTCAGACACTTGTGTACCTGAATAATAAGCATCCATCATCTCAGAAATATCCTTTGACGTAATCCCTAAGCTTCTAGCCCTGTCTTGAGCAATATCAACGACAACTTTAAAGACCTTGTTTCCCCAATCATGCTCATTTTGAATAATGTCGGGGGTATTTGAGAAACCAACTTCTACTTCTTCTGCAAGCTCCAATAACCTATCTGCGTCAGGTCCCGATATCTTAATGTCTACAATGCCGGATTCGGACCCACCCATAGACAATCGTTTTATTTTAAAGCGCGCTGCAGGGTGCTGTTCAAACAAGTAACGCTGTGCTCTACTTGCCGCCGTTATCGCACCGTCAGCATCCACTGTATTTACCAGAAAAAAGGCTGAGGCAGGATCGGTATCAGCTGGGTTCAACGATAAGTAGAATCGCGGTCCACCATCTCCTACATACACCGTCGTGTTTGCAACTTCTGGATTGGCCTCAGAATCACTTAACCACCTTTCAACGCTTAAAGCCTCTCGTTTAGTTTCGGATATCGCCGTCCCCTTGGGCATATCCATATAAATCAAATACTGACTGCGCTCACTGAGAGGAAACATTTGTTGACTCACCAAACCGAACAGTTGACTAGATGCGATAACCAGGCCGTAACTTATTACAATCACCAGAATCGAAAGCGGTAAGAGTCGCTGTAAAACATCGCCATAGATGCGCGAAAGTAATGAAACATCTTTTTTGGCGACTCGAGCGGTCGGTTTGGCAAACCATACACAAAGCGTGGGTAAAAAATACAAAGCGGCTATCCACGAGCCTGCTAGCATTAAGCCAACAACAGCACCTAAAGAGTAACCGTATTCACCCTCCGTTCCTTCTAATATAAGAAGTGGGATAAATGCAGCCACTGTCGTTATTGATGCGACCGCTAGTGGCACACCAAATTGTGCACTGGCATGGTATGCTGACACATCTGGCGTTTCTCCTTTATCTATTCGCTTCTGAATATCTTCAACAACTACTAGACCATTATCCACAAGTAGACCTAATGCAAGAATAACAGCTGCTATCGACACCACCTGCAACTCTACGCTCATTGGAGCCATAGCTATTACCGAAAACATAACAGTAAAAGGCACAATACACGCAACAATTATCGCTGGGCGCCAGCCTAAAAATACAATGAGCACAAGGAGCACAACGAGTGCTGTTTGCACAACATTTGAAAGTGCATTATTTACAGCTTCGGTGACTTTTGTCTCTTGATATGTCGAGAAGTTGAATTCAACGCCAATTGGCTGTTGCTGCTCTAGCTGCGCGACCGCAGATTGGATCCGTTTTCCGAGCACTTGAATATCTTCTCCATCACTCATTTGCACACCAACCATTATCGCGGGATGTCCGTTGTAGAAGGTTGGTGTGTTTAAAGGATCAACATACCCGCGGCGCACATTGAGTAAGTCGTCGAGCTTAACATTAGTGTTCAAATCTGGAATACGCGTTAACACATTTCGAATAGCATCAAGATCTTTGAGTTCTCCATTCGCTTCCAAGATGAGATTAGTACCACCGCTATCGAACTGACCAGCAGATAGGATGACGTTCTGGGCTTGAAGATCTTGCAGCACCTGATTGATTTGAACACCAACAGCTGCGAGCTTACGAGAATCAATTTCAAGCCACACACGCTCTTCTTGCACGCCCATGAGATCTACCTTCCCAACCCCATCGACCCGATACAAGCCTGCGCGTAGATCTTTAGCAAACTCTCTCAATTCGCGCATTGAGTATCCTTCTCCCGTAACCGCTATGGTCGCTACAACGACATCTCCATAATCCGTATTCACGGATGGTCCTACAGTTCCATCTGGCAAGTCTCTTTTGACGTCATTCATCTTATTCCTAATTTCTTCAAACACCTCTTGTAAATTTTGCTTAGGAACAGACTCGTCAATATTAAGCTTGATTACTGCTTTTCCAGCAGTGATAAGCGTGTTGATATCGTCAATTTCGCTGATTTGTCGTGCCGTTCGTTCGATAGGATCAACAATGAGCTCTTCGATTCGAATAGGCGCCATGCCGTTATGCTCTGCAGTAACAACAACAGTTCTGATGGTAATAGAGGGGTCTTCTCGTTTTGATAAATCGAAATATGCCGCAATGCCAAGTGCTAGTAACGCTATCATTGCCAGAACAGTAAAACGACCAGATGTAACACCAAATTTCGTCAATGAAACCATGAGATGCCCCTATTTATTATCAGCCAGTAATTTTACTTCCTGTCCTTCACGCAAAAAGGAAACGCCAGCTACAGCAACTCTATCGCCATTGTTCAGTCCATCAACAATAATGACAGAATTACCTCGTATACCACCTATTGCAACCATGCGTCTCTGCACCGTGCTTGTTGTTTCGTCATATACAAAAATCTGGGCTAGCTGGGGATCGTAGGGGTCTAAGTTTTCGGCAAGTTCTATGGTCCCTTCTATAACAATAGCCGACATAGGCAGGGTATAACCTTCACCCTCGGTCACGATTATTTCCATTGCAACCTCAACCGCCATACCCACTCTGAGAGAAGGATCCGTTTCTCTTAAGGTTACGACTACGGGGTAACTTGATACCTGAGTGGTACTATTGGCAAGTTCAGTAACGCTTCCTGAAAGCGCAATGCTGGGGTTGTCGGCAAGCCTAATTGAAACTGGCTTTCCAAGTGCTAATCGAGAAGCTATTTCGTATGAAACTGAAAACTGTGCCTCAAACCCTTCTGGATTATAAAGTGTTGCTACGGTAGTTCCTGGGTTAATAGTATTAAATGATCGAGCACTCACTGAGTTTATTACGCCATTATACGGCGCTAGTAAGTCAGCTTTTGCTAATTCTTCTTCCGCTGTTTCTAATTGAGATTCGGCTCCCTCAAGCTTTGCCTGTGCAGTGACAATTGCTGTTTCCGCATTGTCGAGTTCTATTTGGCTAATGACCCCTTCGGCTCTTAACGTTCGTTTACGCTCAACGTCAAGTTGGCTGCTTGCGACAGATGCCCGTGCTTCTTCCAGGGCAGCTCGAGATGTGTCAACTGCAAGCGCAAAATCGCGCTTATTGAGTGATAGGAGAATTTCCCCAGCTTGCACTGATTGCCCAACTGATAATTTGTTTTCTCCAAGTTTTCCCGATACCTGAAACGATAACTCTGTGGACTCAGAAGGCTGTAAAACACTTGGATATCTTCGCTGAGAGCTGTTCTGTTGATCTTCAATCAAAACCGTTTTTAAACCGCGAACCGCTGGCGGTAATTCTGCGTTGTCCTGTTGACCGCATCCCACGAGTGAGAGCAGAAAAAGCGCAAGTAAAAAAGTGTGCAATGCATTCATTAAAAGAGCCTCTTTTTTGGCACTTGATTTGTCGCTGAAATCAAGTATCATTTAAATTATATTCGAACTTTATTCGAATGAAGTTCAAATAGCAACCTAAAACGGAAAATATTTATGGCACCAGCTGCAAGATTTACCCACGATGAAGAAGAATCGTTGGTCATAAAAGCGTCGTCTAGATGTGTTTCCGAGTCTTCTCTACTCGATTTCAAAATGAGTTCAATTGCAAAATATGCAGGCGTCTCCATTGGCTCGGTATACAAACATGTCCGCTCAAAA
>JBCDMA010000285.1:0-5096 GCA_038744645.1 Pseudomonadota bacterium
ACCATCATCAACCTGCAATTGAGATTGAAATGCGCTGAAAAGCGTTGATTTACCGCAACCATTAGGCCCAATAATAGCGACTTTGCTACTTGCAAATATCTCTAGATTGGCCTTTTCAAGGAGGGGTTTCGTCCCGCGCTGAATACTGACATCTTTTAGTTGGATCATGGATGAAATAATAGATTTATTACGTCGCAAAGCTTCATTATTTGATTCTTTGCTTCTTTCTCGCCGCGCGACACAAATTAAGTGATGGTGAGCATGAAAAATAACATTTGTCGAAGTTTACTATATTGATAGCTAGCGCGGGAATTGTTTATTCATACTTTCTGCGTTTTAGATGCATTGATCAAAAACCCACATTAGCTGTAATACTAGCTACAAAAATGCAAACAGTTGCGTAAATTCACCGATGGTCGACCGGTAAACGCAGGTTATCTCTGCTAGAATGAAAGGCTAGCGCAGAAGCCACTACGCTTACCAATGAAGCGCGCGTTGTGTGATACGAATAACGTTTGCACAATATATAGATACAGTGCTTTTTGAAAGGAGAAATATGCGCAAGCTAAAAAAAAGATTTATTGCTGGAGCTACTTGTCCGAAGTGTAAATCCATCGATACCTTGCATTTGTTTTTTGAAAACAATGTAGAAAAAATCAATTGCGTAAAATGCGATTACGAGCAAAGTCAAACAGACGATGCGACAACTCGCGCCAGTAAAACCGATACTGGTGTTATCGGCGTGTTCAAACCCTAGAATAAATCGCGTAAAACCTAGCGTACAGTCTCATCCAAGCACACACCTCTAAATAGTACAAATATGTCATTTCAACAATCTTGGTATCGTAACGCCTGCTAGTGTGATTAATAGTGTGGGGGGATCTCTTGTTGATCGAAAGAAGCAGAGGTATTAGGTTGCAGTTCCTTTAGCTTATCGACGAGAAGCTTCATTGTCCGTTCGCATGTATTAATACGTCCCTCTTGCTCGATGATTACTGTGTTTAACTTATCAATGGTGTCTTCTTGATACGCTGATTTGATTTCGAGCGCTTCGATGCGTTCTTGGAGGTCCTGCTCGATTTCATTCATCTTCAAATTTTCCTTTTAAGCTATTCCCATGCGGCAAGATACCCGCTGCTCGCAATGGAGATGGGTCGCTGAGATTGAAAGCCTACACCATATACAACGGCAGATCGAATAGGAGAGTCCGGTCTTGCTTTGACTTGCCATTGCTTAATTTTTTCACCTGTTGTCACTCTCCACAGTGCCAGTTTTCGAGAAGGGGAGCCTGTAAGTAAGTACTCACCATCTTGTGAAAACTCGGCTGCTGTAAATATCACTTGTCGCTCAATAAACTGCAAACGACTGATTTTTTCACCGCTTTGTGCGTCCCAAATCGTTGCTTGTTTTTGGCTATCCGCAGTAAATATGTATCGCGCTTGTTGGTCTAGAACAACCTTGCTGACTCTATGTGGATGGTTAAACACATGAATCACTTGCCCGGTTGTGGTGTCCCATAGATACGCTAAGTAATCATTGCTGCCGGTAACTGCAAAACGCCCATTCGCCGATAAATCCACTGAGTTGATCTTTTCTTGATGAGCAACAAACTCCAAACGCCGTTCGGTCGCAGGTTCAAAGAACATCACTTGTCCATTGGCTCTACCGACCAACACAGCATTACCATCATTGCTGACGGCGATATCTCTGATGTTCTCGCCTTCACCAATGCGCCAGAAGCCAAAAGGCTCTCCGGTTTGCATATCCCAAAGCGCAAACGCTTCAGAATCTGCAGTCACAGCAACAGATGCGTCAGGAGAAAAACGCACTATTTCTACAAGGTTAATGCCTTCGCTTTGATGCTGAAACGTATAACGCTTTTTCGACGTTGCCAAGTCCCAAACTTCAACCGCGCCGCCCACAACGGATATGATTGCTACGTCATGTTGTGTATTGATATCTGCATCAAAAATACTGTTTTCCGTCAACTGCAAACGTAACAACGGATCCGATTCAGGTAAAGTACATCCTGCAATCAGCCATGACAAAAAAAGTGCGATTGAACATTTAATGAAGTTATTCGTCAAATTGGTTTTATTTTCCTTTATAGATGATTACCATATATCGGTATTTTCGCACACAATCTTAGAGCCCGTTTTTCTTTGTGTATAAGGGATTTCATGTGAATCATGCACAAAGGGAAACAGGCTCTATTTAATTTTAATGCTATCAGCATTTGGAGCTTATATATGAAAAAGGCTTATCTAGCCACAATGGTCACGGCATCGCTTGTGTTAAGTGCGTGCGGTGGAAACACAACGACAGAAGAAACAGAAAAAGTAGAACAACCAGCAGAAACTGTTGAGCTAGTAACCGATAACGACAAACAAACTTATGCGATTGGTGCAAGCATGGCATTATTCGCTAAGGGCAGATTTGAGCAGCAAGAGATGTTGGGCATGGAGACAAATCAGGAAGCCATCATTGCTGGATTCCTTGAAACGATTGAAGGCAACTCTAGATTCAGCGAAACAGAACTACAACAGTTCGCGCAAGAAGGCGATGCCGCAATGCGACTAGCGCAACAAGAATTCGAAGCCAAAAAGTCTGAAGAGAATCTAGAAGCGGGTCGAGCGTTTCTCACTGAGAATGCCACAAAAGAAGGCATTGTTGTCACTGACTCAGGCCTACAATATGAAGTTTTGGATGAAGGTGAAGGTGCAAGTCCAAATGCCTCAGACGTTGTCAAAGTACATTATGAAGGTACGTTGCTCGACGGCACTGTATTCGATTCCTCTTATGAACGTGGTGAACCGATTGAATTCGCATTAAATCAGGTTATCCCCGGTTGGACAGAAGGCGTACAACTGATGAAAGAAGGTGGTAAGTTTAAACTGTATATTCCGTCTGAACTTGCCTATGGACCGCGTGCTACGGGAAGCATCACACCTAATTCTACGTTGACTTTCGTGGTTGAATTGCTGGAAGTTATCGTTGAAGAGGAAGAAGAAGTTACTGAAGAATAAGGAAAAGGCAGCTAAACGCTGCCTTATTTTTTCTTTTAATTTATATTTTCTGCCTGAGACGTCTGAGTATATATACCCCAGCAGGAACCAACACTAAACTACCAATAAATGCAATGGGTAGCCAAGGATCATGTCGGCTAGTCAACAATGACAAACAACATAGTACAAGTAACAATACACCCATGATGGACGTATTGATCGCAGCAAACCCTAGAATCATTGTAGATAAAGATGGTTTCCTTACAGGCAGATCAAAATTTCGAGTGGTAGCCATAAAAGCCCCTCCACGTTAATTTACCAATTTTTCTGCGAGTAATGACAGTCTAATAGACTAGTTTTTATCGTCTTGGTTCACAAAAAACTTAAAAAAAATGCAAATTTTTTACATATTTTTGCAAAAATCGTGAACTTTTCATGACAAAAAGTGTTTTTTGAGGGTTATAAAGAAGATATAACTCAATTATGCCAATAAAAACGAGCGGATTATATACCCATTTTCAACTGAATAACAATACCCAAGCTAACAAAAAATTTACAATGAATTTATTAGCACTATAGTGCAGGTTTACACCCGATGCTAAACGATGCACCACGTTAAAAATGCGGCTATACAAACGCGCCCGTTTACCTGTATTGAGTGACGTTTTTTAGCTGAAACAATGGCTTACTTTGATTTTTCATACTGGATACTGTTGACTATCCAGGTGACTTCTCCACCAGGCGTATTCACAACAACTTCGTCGTCGATTTCCTTCTTTAAGCATGCTCTGGCCATCGGTGAATCAATAGATGTGTAGTCTTTTCGACCATATATTTCTTCTGGACCTACGATTCGAAACCGCAATTTGTTGCCTTGTAGATCTTCAAGCTCAACCCACGCACCAAAAAAAATTCTTCCTTCTTGTTGCACGTTATATTCAACTATCCTAGTTTGTTCGAGTGTCTTGCGAAGAAAACGCACTCTACGGTCTATTTCTCGTAGCTTTCTTTTGTTCTCTTTATAATCGGCATTTTCAGATCTATCACCCAAGCTCGCTGCCCAAGTAACTTTTTTGGTGATCTCAGGACGCTCTATCCTCCACAACACGTCCAATTCGTTTCTGAGCTTTGTATAACCTTCTTGTGTTATTAATTTCGTTTTCATTGTTATCTTTGTTGTAGGAAGACCCTATTGAGTATATGAGTTTGTCATTGCATGATTTTCTAACCCGTGAGTATAATAAAAACAAAACTACCGCGTCGTCGTCAATCAAATTGAAAAATCGCTTGAGCCGTATTATCCCCTCTGTGGTGCTGCTATCGCTGTTCTTGCAACAAGGGATGTTTTTATTGACGTCTGCAATAAACATAAATACTGCACAGGCAAATGCTAGCGATGATGCTATGCTCATCTGTTCAGGTAGCGAGTACCAGTGGATATCCCAAGCAGCTTTTATGGAAAGCGGCAACATTGTCTATTTGTCCGCTCCTGATAACGGGTCGCATTCAGAAAAACACAGTTTAGATTGCGGCTTTCAATGTCTTTCATTGCAAGACAATTTCATACATCAAACAGCAAAAACATTGGCAATCGTCAATGCCTATGAACAGGCACTGCTGCGACTTTTACAACGTCCTTATACATCCTATCCATATCGCCACAGCCTTTCGCGTGCCCCGCCTTTATTGGCATAACACTCTGTTAATTACTGAATAAACAACGACAATTTTATTAATTCGCGCCCTTTGGATCGTGGTCGTGGAAATCTGGCTTGTTTTCGAATCGAACTGATTTTTGAGAAAGATAATGGATAGAAATATTTTTTGGATATACGTGAGTGCAGCACTCTCCAGTCCAGCGTTCGTATCCGCTTCGTTGATCCCGACGAATTACTCGATAGGATCCCCGGTGAAACTCAAGTGCGTAATCTGAGAATTCCCGATGGAGGAAAAGCATCATGTATAAAACCCCTAGTGCATTGACAAAATGGATTTGGCGTTGGCATATCATAGGTGGACTAATCACAATACCCATTGTGCTATTACTCTGCGTTACTGGTGCAGTGTATTTGTTCAAAGATGATGTTAACG
>JBCDMA010000286.1:0-5083 GCA_038744645.1 Pseudomonadota bacterium
AATACTCCAACTTACGATACCCAACCATTTCGCGCCATCTTCGAGGAAGTATTCTACTTCTCCAAGGTGTTCGAACCACGGTTGTAGAATTGAATCAATCACTACCGATAAAGACAAAAACACAAAGGCGGCGAGTAAGTGTTGGAATTTCGTTTGCAAAATAACGCGATGAAAAACAACTAAATATGCTATTACAGTCAGCCCTAGCATGACAAACACAACCTTTTCATCTATTCCGAAAAGCGACTGTGCCATCTCTTCATGGATCAAAAAAGTGTCGTCAAGCATGAGGTAGGTTGACAATAATCCTGAACTCACCATGAAAGGGATAAGGTTTCGTTGGTTGGCATTATTTGGGGTGCCATTGCGTTGGTAACAGTAGTGCAGCGTTGCCGCAGCAAAAAAGCACACTGTTGCTGATACGCACCACAAAAAAATCCCCATGTTGGAAAGCATACCGGTAAAGGGATGGACTTCAGCAATCGCTGCAATGTCGCTAGTGAATTTAGGAATATTGATATCAAAGATGATTTTTGCCAACAAAATCCCGACAAGCACCATCACAGCACTTATATGCACAATCATTAATGCACGAGATTTGTAATTCAACAACATATTGACGTCCAGTGAGTAGGTGCCGATTTTACATTGGCATGAAATGACGCTGATAACACAGGTGTCGTATGTAGACGTTGATTGTTGCATTCAATCACAAATTGTTAGCTCCGGTCGTTGAGCGCAGTTGTTGACTACGCATTGCTTTTTAAAATCACTACTTTGAAATCACCGTGCTCGGTCTTATGTGTCTCGCCTTGCGGCGTTTCGGCATAGGTCACTTGTTCCGTCAGGGTCTCCCCCTTTAAATAGTCCTCATGAACTTGCAACCAGTCCTGCAAAGGATGTACCGCTTCTATCGTCAAATTAATACGATCCATAACTTCAAGCCCTTGCGATTTTCGCTGATTCTGAATGCGATTGATTACTTCACGTACGGCGCCTTCTGCTATCAAATCCTCGGACAGTTCGGGATCAAACTCCATCGAAATGAAACGATTTGATACGGCATTGACACCGTCTTTAGCTTCTCTAAACAGCATAATGTCTTCTTTATCAAATATTTCACCGTCAAGGGTAATTTGTCCATCTTCTTGAAAAGAAGCCAGTTGCGACTCGTCCATAGTTTGGATCAATGAAGCAAAATGTTTCATTGTCTTCCCTAGACGTCTGCCCAATCGCTGAAAATTTGCTTTCGCATAGACAGAAATATAGTCCTCTTCATGCGTACTGAACTCAACCTGTTTAATATTAAGCTCAGTTGCAATGTAACTTTCTAGTTGTTTCACATCTTCAAGCACTTGTGGATCTTTATGTAAGACCATTGCTCGTCTTAACGGCGTTTTAAGTTTGATTTTCAGATCGTTGCGTTTTTGTCGACCCATAGTGACCAGATTTTGAAAACGCTCAACGCTGGCTTCCAATTCAGGCTTGCTTTTTTGAACATCAGCGTCTGGGTAATTACACAAATGCACGGATTCTGGCAAATCCATTTGCTTTTGGTATTTTTTTAGTCCTTGAAACACATATTCCGATAAAAATGGCGCAAACGGCGCCATCAGCGCAGAGAAGGTTTCTAGACAATAGTACAAGGTTGCGTAAGCATCTTCCTTGTCTTGATTCATCTCTGTTTGCCAGAAACGCGAACGATTTAAACGAATATACCAATTGGTTAATTGCTCTAGAAAATCAAACAACGGCGGCACCACATTGTATAGACGGTATGCCTGCATCTCCTGATTGACCTTTTGCTTCAGCGTTTCAAGGCGAGACACGATCCACTGATCAAGAATATTATCTCGTGCATTGCCACCGGTGCTAAGTGATTCCGTTTGCCAGCTATCAATATCCGCATAAGTGGTAAAAAACTTATAGCCGTTGTACCAAGGCAGTAGCACTTGACGCACCATTTCCTGCACACCTGCATCAGTAAATCGCTGTTCTTCAGCCTTAACTAATCCAGAATTGATCAAATATAAGCGCAGTGCATCCGCGCCATATTTCTCCATTAAAATATCGGGCGCAGTGTAGTTTTTAAGGCGCTTGGACATCTTTTTACCGTCCTGCGCCATTACTATGCCGTTAACGATGACATTATTAAACGCTGGCTTACCGAACAAGCATTCGCTTAACACCTGTAGGGTATAGAACCATCCTCGGGTCTGATCGACACCTTCAGCAATAAACGCAGCGGGAAAGTTCTTCTCAAATTTTTCTTTATCTTTAAACGGGTAATGCACTTGCGCGTAAGGCATAGAGCCAGATTCAAACCAACAGTCAAAGACTTCGGGAATGCGACGATAGATGCCTTCTTCTCCATCTTTAGTAAAGGTCAAATCATCAACGAAATCTCGGTGTAGATCATCGACTTCAACGCCAGTAAGGTCTTTGAGCTCGCTGATTGAACCTATGCAAACGGTGCTGCCGGTCTTATCGTTTATCCAAATGGGTAGCGGCGTGCCCCAATAGCGATTTCGAGAAATGGCCCAGTCCATTGCGTTTTCAAGCCACTTACCCATTCTCCCTTGTTGGATATGATTCGGGATCCAGTTAATTTCTTTATTGTTCTCAACCAAGTTGTCTTTGATTGCGGTCACTCTGATGTACCAAGAGGGTACGCTGCGATAGATAATTGGGGTATCGGAACGTGGGCAGAGTGGATAGCTGTGCATCAAGGTCTCTTGCTTGAACAAGAATCCTGTTGCCTTTAAGTGCTTTATGATGTTTTTATCGGCATCTTTGACGTATTGGCCCGCAAAATCAGTCACTTCGTCAGTGAATCTTCCACCTCCATCAAGTGGACATACAAAGGCTGTTACACCGTGCGCTGCGCATACGCGTTGGTCGTCTTCACCAAATGCTGGCGCCATATGTACAACACCCGTACCGCTTTCAGTGGAAACATAGTCGTCAGACAAAATCTGAAACGCGCCATTCGCTTGCTCAGCTTCAAAATAGGAGAACAATGGCATGTAGCGCTTGCCTTTAAGCGCATCGCCTTTGGCTTTGTCAACAATATCAAGGTCGTCATTTTTGAATAAAAACCCTTTTCGCGCTTCAGCACACCATATGTATTTACCAGAGTCCTTATCGTGCACTTTGACATAGTCAATGTCAGGACCAACACAAAGTGCAAGGTTCGAGGGGAGCGTCCATGGCGTCGTTGTCCATGCTGTTATGTAGGCATCTTCGTCAGCTAGCTTAAATAGGACAGTGACTGCGGGATCTTGGACATCTTTATAGTTCGACGATGCTTCAAAATTTGATAACACGGTTTCCAGTGCAGTCGAGTAGGCGACGACTTTTTCGCCTTTGTAGACTAGACCCTTGTCCCAGAGTTGTTTGAACACCCACCATACAGACTCCATGAACCAAGGCTCCATGGTGCGATAATCGTTTTCAAAGTCCACCCAGCGGCCCAATCGGCTGATGGTTTTTTCCCATTCTTTTGTGTAGCGCTGAACGATGTTGCGGCATTCGTTGTTGTAATGCGCAATCCCCAATGACTCGACTGCTTCCTTTGCTGACATGCCCAACATTTTGTCAATTTCATGTTCAATAGGCAGACCGTGGCAATCCCAGCCGAAGCGACGCTCGACATGCTTGCCTATCATGGTTTGGTATCGCGGAATAATGTCTTTGATGGTGGACGCCACTAAATGCCCGTGATGGGGCAATCCCGTAGCGAACGGAGGGCCGTCGTAAAATACGTACTCAGGTTTATCAGCGGATTGCTGCAACGATTGTTTAAAAATGCTCCTGTTTTTCCAGAAATCGAGTATTTGATGCTCTGCATCGATAAATGAGAAGTCTTTTTTCTCGTTTTCTGAAGGAGTTACATCTTTCATGTTTGCCTCTTTAAGTTTCCGTTGAGGCAGATATTAAAAACCCGCCTCTTAGGCGGGTTTGAATTTGTTTAACAGCCACACCCACCATTCTCAGGGAATGATGATGATAATTCGTATGGTCTCGGGTGCAGTTTTCATGCCCCCGAATATACGTTTAGTCAGTTGACCTGTCAACGTAGAATTTGCTGTTTGTGTAACGGATTCAGTGTATTGCCAGTCGGAGACTCAAGTGACGCTCAGTAAACGCAATTAACCATTGAGCTACTCGTTTACCGGTGCGCCCGCTATCTTATGTGACTTTGTGACTACTTTGTCTCGGTGCTATCGTAATAAGCCTCTGCTTTTTCGAGGTTACCTGAACTGTCTTCTAGAAAGAGTACTTTTGCAGCGTCATTACCAAAGCAATAGGTTTTACCGTCAATAGTATGGTTGATTGAACAATCAGTATCGATTTGTTGTTCTAAAGCAAGACCCATAGCGCAAAGGTTTTTGTATTCACCTGTCGTTTCGCCTGAGATTGCTGTGAATGATGCAGTGGCAGAGATCAAAAAAAGTGCTGAAAGCTTTAGTGTGTTGAGTTTCATGGTTACTCCTGTATTTTTTCTGTGAAACTGAAAGCAAGATAATTTTTAAGGTCTCAATAACAAAACCTTAACATTGAGTTTAAGTTTTACTGATATGCAGGTATGTAACTTGAGTCACAAAACTCGAAAATTAATTAAAAATTGATTTGTCTAGGAAAGTCCAACGTGGTCAATCAGGCCATTTTTATCTAGAACAACAATCTTTCCTCGACTGGTTTTGATCAATCCTCGCATTTCCCAATCTTGTAACTGTCTTGAAATGACTTCTCGTACACTGCCTAGATCGAGCGCCAATTGTTGATGGGTGTTAAACACAGCGTCGTTGTCATTTGCGCTCATCAGCAGGTACCTGGCCAGTCGCTGGTCGATTTTATCAAAGGCGACCTGGTCAATCAGACTAATAAGGCTGGATAGCATAACGCCATAATTATCCAATACGAATGATCGAAACTCTGGTGAGACAGACATCAATTCACGAAAGAAGGAGGACGGTATAGCTGCGAGATGAGTGTCTTTGTCTGCAATACTGGCCGCAGGAAAGGGTTGTCCCGACAACAAGCACGATGTGGTTAGCACACAAGTTTCTCCGTCTTGAAC
>JBCDMA010000287.1:0-5074 GCA_038744645.1 Pseudomonadota bacterium
ACTGTGCGAGACGATGGCCCCCAGTCTCACTTGTCAAAGACAGGGACACCGACAATGGGCGGAGTATTGATACTGGCGGCAATATTAACCAGTTGTTTAATGTGGGCGGATTTAACCAACAGGTATGTATTGGTCACATTGTTTGTCATAACCGCTCTAGGCATGCTCGGTTTTACCGATGACTATCGCAAAGTCGTACGCAAGGATCCCAAAGGTTTAATTGCACGCTGGAAATATTTCTGGCAATCGGTCATTGCAATTATTGTTGCTCTCTTTCTTTACAGTCAGGCTGAGATACAGGCGGAGACCGCATTAATTGTGCCGTTTTTTAAAGATATAATGCCTCAACTGGGTCTCATGTATATCGTTGTCGCTTATTTCACTATCGTAGGCACCAGTAATGCGGTCAACTTAACAGATGGTCTCGATGGACTTGCGATAGTCCCAACGATTTTGGTTGCAGGTGCTTTTTCAGTTTTTGCGTATGTCACTGGCAATGTGAATTTCTCGGCTTATCTCAATATTCCGTTTATACCCTTAACCAGTGAGTTGGTGATTGTGTGCACTGCGATGGTGGGTGCAGGATTGGGCTTTTTGTGGTTTAACACCTACCCGGCGCAGGTGTTTATGGGCGACGTTGGTTCGCTGGCACTTGGCGGTACTTTGGGCGTGCTTGCAGTGCTTGTTCGTCAAGAGATTGTGTTGATCATAATGGGCGGTATTTTTGTTATTGAAACGCTGTCGGTGATCTTACAGGTAGGGAGTTTCAAACTCCGAGGCAAGCGTATTTTTCGAATGGCGCCCATTCATCATCATTATGAGCTAAAAGGCTGGCCGGAGCCTAGAGTCATTGTCAGATTTTGGATAATTTCACTTATTCTCGTGTTGATAGGTTTGGCAACGCTGAAGCTGAGGTAATGGTAAGGGAAGATGGTACAACAAAGTGTCAACAAGGTTGCTGTTATTGGGTACGGAATTACCGGACAATCGTGTGCAACCTTTCTTCTAAACCAAGATATCGAGGTATCAGTTTTTGTTAGCGATCTTGAGACTGTTAATGTTGATAATGCTAAAGATCAAAACAGAAAACTGATCGCTTTCTTTCGTTTGGATGATGACACGGATTTATCCAATTTTGATTACGCTGTCGTGAGTCCAGGTATTGATTTAAAGCATCCAGCATTAACAAAGGCACTCAAAGACGGCGTTGAATTAATCAGTGAAATCGAACTCTTTTCACGCCACAACAGTGCGCCCGTCATTGCAGTGACCGGCTCTAATGGCAAAAGTACAGTGGTTGATATGTTGCACAAAGGATTAGTTGCAGCAAATATCAATACTGGACTTGGCGGCAATATTGGTACATCGGCAATATCCTTATTAGAGGGCGCGTATTCGCTCATTGTTTTGGAGATTTCTTCCTTCCAACTTGAACTCACCTATTCTCTAAAGCCTAAAATCGCCTGCGTGTTGAATGTGACAGAAGATCATATCGATCGACACGGTGACGTTAAAGAGTACGCTGCGGTGAAGCGTCGTATTTATGAAGGCGCTGAGATATGCATTGTTAATCGAGATGATGCCGCGACCCATGCAAATAAATGTGACAACGTTTTCTCATTCGGCCACTCTAGAGCGATGCAGCAAAACCAAAGTTGCAATGATGAAGAGGGCATCTGGATAGACGGTGAATGTGTAATCGCACAGCATCGATTGTTGCATCAAAGCCAACACAATTTGCTCAATCTGCAAGTTGTATTGTTGATAGCCAAGCACATCCTAAACTCAGAGCAACAGGTTTTATTTACTGAATCGCTCCTCGGATATACAGGACTGCCTCACCGTTTTGAAACCTGTTTCAAAATGGTAAACAACAAAAACATGCCAGTGACGTTTATTGACGACTCAAAGGCAACCAATCCCGGCGCTACTGTTTCAGCAATTAATAGTGTAGATGCGCAAAGCGATTTGGTGCTCATTGTTGGTGGCGACAGTAAGCAGGCGGATTTACACGAATTGGCATCATTGGTAGCAACTCGCGTCGATTTGTTGTTATGCCTTGGTAAAGATGCTGATTTATTCATGCCAATGAGCAATCATTCACACAAATTTGATGATTTGGAAGCGCTTGTTGCATTTGCTATTAAGCAAATTCAAGACGTTTCGCGCCCTACTGTGGTTATGCTTTCACCTGCATGCGCAAGCATTGATATGTTTAAGAACTTTAAACAACGTGGTCAGCAATTCCAGCAATATGTGAGGCGTTGTGCATGAAAAAGACGCTAGCGAATATATTTGCTGAGAAGCATGATGCAGAAGAGCGAAGGCCCTACAACATTGCTTTGGTGTTGATTTCGCTTGCACTACTCTCTATTGGTTTCATCATGGTTACTTCAGCATCCATGCCAGAAGGAGTGCGGCTGTTTGACAATCCATATCATTTTGCGATTCGGCACTTAATATATATTGCATTAGCATTTATCGCCGCAGTCATCACACTTAACCTACCAATGGCCTTCTGGCGAATGGGCAATGTCTATTTATTATTGCTTGCAACCGCATTGCTCGTAGCAGTGCTTATCATTGGTCGCGAAGTCAACGGCAGCACGCGATGGTTGGTGATCGGGCCAATAACGGTGCAGGCGGCGGAACCTGCTAAACTTTTCTTTTTTTGCTATTTAGCAGGGTATTTGGTGCGAAGACATGAGCAGGTCACTGAAAATCTCAAAGGGTTTATCAAACCGCTGATTGTCTTTTTTGTCCTTGCATTTCTACTGCTAATGCAGCCTGATTTGGGTACTGTAGTCGTCATGTTTATGACCACGTTAGCGCTGCTTTTTTTAGCAGGCGCGCGGTTGTGGCAATTCTTCGCATTAGGCTTTACAGGTATCGCTGCGTTTGTTTTGTTGATCGTTTATTCGGATTATCGAAAAAAGCGGCTAATGTCATTTTGGGATCCGTGGGCAGATCCTTTTGGTACCGGATATCAGCTGACTCAATCACTGATGGCTTTTGGCCGAGGTTCCTGGTTTGGCCAAGGGTTAGGTAATTCCGTTCAAAAACTGAATTTTTTACCCGAAGCACACAATGATTTCATCATGGCAATAGTCGCCGAAGAGCTTGGCTTTATTGGTATCTTTATTATTTTGGCACTTTTACTGAGTTTGGTCGTTATTGCGCTGAAGATCGGTAACAATGCATTGCAAAACGATAAACCATTCGAAGGCTTTCTCGCATACGGTATTGGCATCTGGTTTAGTTTTCAGACGGCTGTAAATTTAGGGGCTGCAACCGGCATGCTGCCAACCAAGGGCTTGACCATACCCTTGGTCAGTTACGGTGGCTCGTCACTCATTATAATGGCCGTAGCAGTGGCGATACTGCTGAGAATTGACTTTGAATTGCGCGTCTCAGGTATTCAAGCAATGTTAAAAAATCCTCGGAAACGGAGAAAGCGCAAAGCTGCCAATGAATCGATGGAGGAGGCCAGTGCCTAAGATCATGATTATGGCAGGTGGCACGGGTGGACATATCTTTCCCGGCCTTGCGGTCGCAGAAGCACTTACTAAAATGCATTGGTCAGTCGAATGGATCGGCACTGCCGATCGCATGGAAGCGCAAATCGTACCGGCGCATGATATACCGTTGCATACAATTGATATTAAAGGTGCAAGAGGCAAAGGGTTACTAGGTAAATTTGACAGCGTATGGCGGTTAGTCAAAGCAACGCTGCAGGCGAAGCGCATTCTTAAGGCAACACAACCAGATGTTGTTTTAGGTATGGGAGGATATGCCAGCGGCCCAGGCGGAATTGCGACGAAACTATTGGGATTTCCCTTGATTGTGCATGAACAGAACGCAATCTTTGGATTAACCAATCGTTTTCTTGCAAAAATCGCCAGGCGCGTGTTTACAGGCTTCAATTGTCAATCGGATCCTCAAAAGGCGAGAGCGCCACAACATACTCAGTGGGTCGGCAATCCCGTAAGAGAACTATTCTTTGATATTGAGCCGCTAATGCCATTTGAAAAAGACGCTATCAATATACTTATCACTGGAGGCAGTCTTGGCGCGCAAGCGTTGAATGAGAAACTCCCCGCAATCATTAATGCGTTTGGCGAAAAACATCGCGTCAACGTCGTACATCAATGCGGCAAGGACAAAGAGGCGTCAGTTGCGCGATATGCCCACCAAGGAAAAATAAACATTGTGCAATTCATTGACGATGTAGCGTCAATGTTCGAATGGGCGGATATTATCATTTGTCGCGCAGGTGCGTTAACAGTTGCAGAGGTCGCTGCTGCGGGACGTCCAGCGATTTTCGTTCCCTTGCCCATAGCAGTAGACGATCACCAAACAGCCAATGCCATAGCATTGGCTAAAAATAATGCTGCATTTATCGTGCAGCAAACGGAAATAGAACAGACAATGATGGACAAGTTGATGGTATTGGCAAATCCGCAGACACGAGTGGAAATGGGATCGCACGCGCGCAATTTGGCCAAAAAGGATGCCGCACAAAAGATCGCCGATTTTTGTTCAACAATCACTACAGAGGGATCAGCAGCGTGATAGAGCAGGCATCAACATTACCTTTTCGCGATCATAAAATGCGCAGCGTAGATTGTATACATTTCATCGGTATTGGTGGTGCTGGCATGGGAGGTATTGCCGAAGTGTTATTGAATCTCGGTTATCAAGTCAACGGTTCAGATATTGCGCGTGGCAAGATGACAGACAGATTGGAACAGCTTGGCGCACAGGTATTCATTGGACACCATGCAAACAATATCAAAGGCTGCGATGTTGTCGTTGTATCTTCTGCTATTGATCACGAAAATCCCGAGATTATCGAAGCGCATAAACTGCGGATGCCGATCATTCGACGTGCACAAATGCTAGCGGAATTAATGCGATTTAGGTACGGCATTGCCGTTGCCGGTACGCACGGAAAAACAACCACAACGTCGCTCATCGCAACGATTTTCTCGCAAGCGAAATTAGATCCTACGTTTGTTATTGGTGGCTTACTCAATAGCGCTGGAACAAATGCAAAGTTAGGTGAGAGTAAATA
>JBCDMA010000288.1:0-5068 GCA_038744645.1 Pseudomonadota bacterium
CAGAGCCTGGACAAAGGAAACAGTTGGGCCTTGCTCGACTACCGTTTAGACAACCCTGACAAATTCCATCTCAACTCAATTATCTCAACGACCGATGATGTCCTTTATATCGTGGGCGAAAGCAGTACCGCATTCGTATCAGAAGACAAAGGGCAGTCTTGGTTACCGATGAATATGCCTTACGAGGGCAGCATATTTGGTATCAGTGCACAAGCGGATAGCAATAATCTCATCGCTTTTGGTCTGCAAGGCAATTTAATGGCGTCTACCGATGCTGGCCAAAACTGGTCTCAGACGCGTGTCGATACCAGTGGTAGTTTTCAAGGAGGCGCCATCGATACAAATGGCCGAGCCTACGTCGTAGGGCATGGTGGACTTGTGGTAGATTTTGATGTCAATAATCTTGATATGCTTAATATTAGAGTACATCCATCCGGTGCCGCCTTTGCTAAACCTTTGATTGATGATGATACGCTGGTTTTGGTAGGACAATACGGCATCACTACATGGCCACTTGAGTGATAGTGCCATGGTAAAAGCAGTTCATTTTCACCTCATTAATTTCAATATCAGTCTAGATAGCACGGTGGCCTTTGACGATAAAGCGGAACCGATTCCAACAATAAGCAAAATACGGAATATTACGTCATGACAAATTACTCTCATAAGATAGAGAGATTTTTCGAAAACCTGGTTTTTGGATATAGAAAAACAGTCATGACAATTGTGGTCATCGTCATTGCGTTACTTACTGTTCAAGCGACAAAGGTACAGCCCGAGGCAAGCTTTACCAAGATGATCCCGGGCGACCATGAATTTGTGAACAACTATCTGGAATATCGTGCAGAGCTCGCTAGCTTGGGCAACGTCGTTAGAATTGTCGTTGAGAATAAAGAAGGCGACATATTCAATGCGGAATACCAAGAGATCCTAAAACAAGTAACAGATGACGTCTTTTTTATCCCTGGCGTCAATCGCAGTGAGCTTAAATCGATTTGGACACCCAATGTTCGCTGGGCAGAAGTGACAGAAGACGGTTATGTTGGTGGTACGGTCGTTCCTGATGGTTACGATGGATCTGACAGGTACATCGATATTCTCAAAGCAAATGTCTTTAAATCAGGAGAAGTGGGTAGATTGATTGGCAACAACTATCAATCCGCCGTTATCCTTGCACCTCTACAGGATATTAATCCAAAGACCGGTCAACCGATCAATTACCAAGAAATATCTGCTGTCCTTGAGGACATTCGAGCTAAACATAATAGCGATACCATTAATATACGCATCGTTGGTTTTGCGAAAGTCGTCGGTGACTTAATCGATGGTGCAATGCAAGTCATTGGGTTCTTTTTTATCGCCATTGGCATTACTTTTGTATTTTTGTTTTGGTATTCCCGCTGCATCAGAAGCACATTGGTTGTGCTTGTGTTTTCAATATCGGCCGTTTTTTGTCAGCTCGGTATTCTGCATACGCTTGGCTATGGCATTAATCCCTATTCGATGTTGGTGCCTTTTCTGGTATTTGCGATTGGTGTTAGTCATGGCGTGCAAATCATCAATGCCGTGATCCACCAAACGGTAAAAGGCGCGAATAAGCTTGAGGCAGCTAGGCTTGCCTTTCGTTCTTTGTATATTGCAGGGATCACAGCACTGGTGTCCGATGCCATTGGGTTCACGACCCTTATGGTTATTGATATCGGTGTTATACAGGAACTTGCTATCGCTGCCAGTATTGGCGTTGCCGTCATTATCATCACCAATTTGGTGGCCTTGCCGATTGTTACGAGCTATATCGGTGTGTCATTGACATGCGTTAAACGAGAAAAAGCGTCACTGGATGAGATCAGTCCTGTCGAAACACTTTTTGCTTCTTTCGCGCAGCCAGCGGCTGCCAAAGTCGCGCTTTTCGCGGCAGTTGTGCTCTGTGCGTTGGGGCTTTATTTCTCGCAATACATGAAAATTGGCGACCTAGATAAAGGCGCACCTGAATTACGCCCAGACTCCCGCTATAACCTCGATAATGCGTATCTGGTTGATAACTACAGTACGAGTACTGATGTGTTTGTGGTGATGGCGACCACCGATGAGCAATCTTGTATGCTGTACCCCAACTTGGCATGGATAGACCAATTTCAGTGGCATATGCGAAACACACCTGGTGTACAAGATGTGCTATCGCTTACCGACGTATCCAAATTTGGACTGTTCGGAATGAATGAAGGCTCGATTAAGTGGTATAGCTTAAATCGCAATCAATTTGTAACTAACGCATCATTGGCGAAGGTCCCGCCTGGTTTATTCAATCAAGACTGCACAATGGCACCGATTTTGGTCTTCTTGAATGATCATAAAGCGGAAACATTGCAAACCGTTGTCGCAGCGGTAGATGCTTTTAAGGCTAGCAATGATACACAAGGTGTTGAGTTGCTGATGGCAGCGGGGAATTCAGGCATTGAGGCCGCTACGAATATGGTGATTGAAGATGCACAAACCGAAATGCTCATTTGGGTTTATTCCGTCGTTATAATCTTATGCTTACTCTCATTTCAATCAGGTCGTATCGTCATCAGTATCATTACACCCTTAATTTTAACCTCAATCCTGAGTCAAGGCCTGATGGGCATCCTTGGCATCGGCGTTAAAGTCGCGACCTTGCCAGTTATCGCATTAGGCGTAGGGATTGGCGTTGATTACGGCATCTATATTTTTAGCAAAGTGAAAGAAGGACTGAGTCAAGGTCTGCCACTCTACAAAACCTATCTTTATGCCCTAAATGCAACCGGTAAAGCCGTGGCTTTTACAGGCGTAACCCTGGCGATAGGTGTTGCCACCTGGGTATTCTCACCAATTAAATTTCAAGCAGACATGGGGCTGCTATTAACCTTTATGTTCCTATTTAACATGTTAGGTGCTCTTACCTTGATCCCGGCGATTGCTTGGTTGTTGCGTATTGGACCTAAAAATGCAGCAGTTAAAGAAAATGTCGAAGAAATAAATGTATCGGCTTAGATCGTACTTTTCGTTTGAAACGGCCGTTCGCGAACTGTGCTCTTTTGGGCTTGCATAAGCAAATTCATATAAGAGATTGACTGTAAATCGCACTTAAGGATGAATGGCCTACATCCCACAATGATGTATATTAGAAGTCTTTCCTTATCGAATTTTCTTACGGTAAACACAGATGCATTTTTCATGTCTTGCGGATCACAAAGAGGCCGCCGAACGCATTGCCCAATGGTATTTTGACGAGTGGGGGAGAAAGGTTCTTGGCGTAACAAAAGCATCTATTCTCGAAAAAATGCAGATCATGACCAAGAATCGAAGAGACTTCCCCATGATCTTGACCATTTACGATGAAAGCAAACTTGTAGGCGCAGTTGAGCTTAAATTTCGAGAGCACAAAGATTTCCCCCAATACGAACATTGGCTCGGCGGCGTATATATGCGTCAAGACATGCGCGGTCGCGGCTATGCCAAAGCGCTTCTTACAAAAGCGATTAAGCACGCAGAATCACTGGGCATTAAAACACTTTATCTACAGTGTGAACCACATAATGAAAACTTTTATCGTAAACTTGGATTTAGGCCGGTTCATGCAGCTAAACACGCTGGCATCCAGACGACAATATTTGACTACAATATCGATTTAACAACTAAAGTATGATCTAGCCCGTAGATTAATAACAAAATTAGAACAAATATTTGATGTCATTAGTAATAAAGTGCTAGAGTCAAGTGAGTAACATTTTTAGTTGTAGTGTTGCGAAACTATCAGATATGCAAATGAGTTGTAATTTCAAGAAACAGCCAAATCGCTACAAACGGAGATGAAAATTTCAAAACAGAAAAAATAGTGTGATCAAATGCAAGGATTGCATTATTAGCAACAGGAGTTTACATGAGCACTCTGTTTACAGCGAAAAGGCAGCTTACCGTCAACAAGTATCCAATTGATATGTCATCCCATGCATTTGGAGAGCTCAGAGAGTCAAGCGATTGTCTTTCTCATCCTGAACAGTTACGCGCAAGGATGCAGGAAGATGGATACATTTTCCTGCGAAACTACCTTAACAAGCAAACCGTGCTCAATGCCCGCAAAGACGTATTGCAGCAGCTTTCCAATCTTTCTCTCATTGACAACACCGTACCGATGGATGAGGCAAGAGGGGTAAAATCCAAATCATTTAAAAAACTGGATTTTGATAAAAAGCAACTGCCTGCTGTTCGCGATCTTACAACAAGCGATGCGCTTAGCGACTTTTACCGCATTCTGCTTGATGGTGAACCAAGAACGTTTGACCATTTTTGGGTAAGAGCACTGAGTCCCAAAAGTAATTCAGAGACTGTTCACAGCGATATTGTTTATATGGGACAAGGCACGCAGAATTTATATACCAACTGGATTCCATTGGGTGATGTACCCAAAGAGCAAGGCCCCATCATGATCCTCGAAAAGTCTCATCAAATTGAAGAAATTAAGTTCGACTATTGCCAGTGGGATGTTGATAGAAATCCTCAGAGATGGCGATTTAAACACGGGCAACTCTTTCGCGGTGGTCATTACAGTCGCAATGCGCCAGCCGTTCAAAAGGAGTTTGGTTTGCGCTGGTTAACAGCCGATTTCAACGTTGGAGACGTTGTTATGTTTTCCACTTATGCGCTGCATTGCGCACTTGATAATCTCACTGACGAAGTTAGAATTTCGACTGATAATCGCTATCAACTCGCCAGTGACCCCATTGATCCTCGATGGGTCGGCGAAGAGCCGATCGGCAATCTGTTCAAAAAGAACAATCATATTTTTTCAAGATTGAATGTGCCGTATCATTATTTGCTAAAACTGATGCGGAAAAAAAGCGAGCTTGCTTGAACTCAATCACTGTCCTGACGAGTGATCTCGTTTGCTGATTTAGCACGAAGTGATCAACGCATGAAAAAAACGGTGGCTGATTAGCCACCGTTCATTTCTAAATTATCTCCCCACGCGCCGAAGAGCAGAAGTCGAGAAATCTCGTCGTTTTGCGTCGATTTCCCAGCGCAGGAAACGCGGCTCTTCGTTGCTTAA
>JBCDMA010000289.1:0-5033 GCA_038744645.1 Pseudomonadota bacterium
CTTAATCCAACCTGCTACGACATCATGTTTTTACTCATGCAAAAATTCCCTCAGCCCATCAGCAAACGCGACATTGAGTGGCATATTTGGGGCGATGATCCGCCCGAGGAAGACATCATAAGAAAGCATATTTATCACCTGAGGTCAGCGGTAGATAAACCTTTTGAAACACCTGTTATCAAAACGCTACCAAAGGTTGGATATATTCTGGAGATCGATGAATGACTACACCGCCTGGATTTGCCAGAAGCATCATACGCCTTTATTTGTTGGGCGCTGGCCTGTTAATGGGGTTTTATTTATTCGCTTTTCACGCTGGCGTTTTGGTTACAGAAAACACCGTGATTGAGCGAAGGCTTGATGCTGTTGCACCTTTTCACTTGGCTAAATATACCTCTGGTGCAACGGGTATAGTTACTATCGATCCATTGCTGACGCTTTATAGCGACTTTGCACTACTACCAACAAAACTGTCTTCTCAACTATCAAAAGACTGGATCGGTAATAAGCAGATTATGCTAGCGAACGAAGAGGAGTACCGCATCTTTGCTCAAGACATCCAAATCGATGGGCAACCTAGGGTGGTTTATGCCGTTGAGGACAGCAACTCCGTTGAATGGGACGATTATGGATTCTTAATGATTGAAATATCACTCGGTGGCGTCGGAATAATACTTTTTTTACTGACGGCGCTGTACATGGTGAAATCTGCAAATAAGATTTCTATGCCCTTTGCGTCATTGGCCAAGAAGCTTGAAATAAACCCGCTTGCGAACTTCGAACAGCTGCAACCTGAAGGGCAAAATTCAAATGAACTGCACCAGATCCTACATGCAATCAACGCCTATAGAGCCAGATTGTGTGTGCTTATTCGGCGGGAGAAATCATTTACGCGGTATGTGAGCCACGAGCTTAGAACACCTATGATGCTGATAAAAGCTGCAATCAGTAATATCAAACAGCAAGACGTGACGCGATTCCAAAAACCAATAGAGAAAATTGAAAAAGCCACAAATCAGATGGATGCACTTGTGCAGACCTTTTTGCACCTTGCCAGAGACGAAGGCGTCCATGAGCATGCGACCACTATTGATGATGTGTTTCTCAATAGCCTTGAAGACGAATTATCCCCGATGATTGAAACAAATCATATTGTGTTTAGTTCTCAAGTCGATAGCGTTGTTGAGCTGCGCTGTAATCCGCTTTTAATAAAGTCGATTTTTATAAATTTATTGAAAAACGCCTTTGCCAGTGCGGTAAATGGCAATGTTAGTCTTCATATTAATCAAAATAAAATAAAGGTCATAGACGACGGCGTGGGTCTGGATGCGAACCCGAGAGGATATGAAGGGTTTGGCATAGGTTTAGAGCTAGTGAAAGATATTTGTCAAAAATACGACTGGACATTTAGGATTGAAAACAACCAAGGGCCAGGGTGCATGGCGGTCGTAATTTTTGATAGGGAATGAACGTTGAGATAGTGATGCTTATTTAAAAAAGCCCACGAAAATTGTGTTCATGGGCTCAGTGTTCTTTCTAATGTCTTGCTGTTTGTTTTGGTCTGACTTTCTGTTTGCCTTTCGATCTAGGTAACTTTCGCATCCGCTCTGCATCCTCTCTAATACCATCAACTGTTGAATCCGTAGCAACACTCAACAAGAACGCTGACGACAACATTAAATAACGGGTAGTGTAGTAATGGTAGAGTGCTATCATTGGGTTTACTTCTCCTATTTTCCTGTTTGTCTACTTCTACTGTCTCACAATATTTAGTCAAATAAAAACAGATTGATTGTTACTAAAGCATCGATTAATTCGAAGTATCAGTATAAAAAAACTAACAATTTCAATGGATTTACTTTTTTCTTACAATTTCGCCGTATCAAATTCGTGATAAGCAAGTCGAATTTTTATTCGTCGATACTCTAAGACTAAGGAGCAAATTAGCTATCAACGTTGCTATTTTCGACCACGTAAAATTAACACTGTTGGCGGGTAATTAAGGCGTTTTATTTAAGCGTCGCGCTTTAATTTTTTTCATTTATTGGTAATAGCCAACATAAACAAGACGTTAGTCTAAAACAACGTTGATTGTGTTGACAACTAAAATGTTTAAAAAAAGTTAAATATGTTAGTTATATGTGTTTTGCAATAAAAATCGATAGTCTGCTTGATAAGACTTCGCTGCGCTCCCTGAGCTAATTGAATGCGTATCGTTCGACGTTTATTCACAAATGGACGGGATACAATGTTAAAGACAAATATCATTGCTGACTTATCTCTGAAGAATGTTTCATCGGTAAGCTGTAAAGGGCAATAGCTACAATGTATTTTCAAGAGAAGGCGAATCATTAGTATTATCAGACAACCTTTACTTTCGATGGTTTACGATGTATGTTTTTGACAGTAGAAACGACTAACAGCGTCATGGAAAGAAGCAAAGCAAAGCGGGTATTCGACCGACCGATTTCACGCCACATATCCGCGATTATTATGTCCCTGATCACTGCTACTGTGATGATACCTGGCATGACAACCTACCTGCCTTTATCCACTGCAGACACTATCGGTGTTCCCATTTTTGCCTTTCCATTTATTTGGTGTGGTCTCTTCATTTATTGTTACATGGCAAAAAAATCTTGGCACGCATGGCTCCTGTTGTTGGGATTATTCGTAAGTCATCTTGCACTTAGCGTCTTAGCTTTAAGGTAAATGCACGCATGAAAAGCATTCAAATCAAAAAACTTTACACTATCCACAGCTGGGTTGGGATTATCACTGGAATATTGCTTTTCGTTATCGCACTGACAGGGGCGATTTCAGTATTTGGCAAGCCCGAGATAAAAATCTGGGCAAATCCCGATATTCGCCATGGCTATACCATCGATACCAAACAACTTGAGCAAGTAATTGCGAAGCAGGCGGGATTCTTGCCGGCAGAATATCGGCAAGAAATACTGGTGTTTCTTCCGGGCGTAAGAGGGTTTGCAAACTTAACAATCTTGTTTGAAGACCACGAAGCTGAAGACGCCGTACTGTTAACCTTTGACAACAAAACGCTTGAGGTCAATAGCCGAGCAGAAGGCAGTATTGCCGATGTTTTTGCATCAAGACAAACAGACATTGCCGATTTTATTGTAGATTTTCACGCCGATTTGCATTTGGGGAGACCCATTGGCTTGCTTCTCACCGGTATCCTTGGATTAACTCTGATGGCGTCTATCGTTACTGGGTTTGTCATTCATCGTCAAAAGCTAAAGCAATTGTTCACGTTTCGCCCGAAAAAGAGCACAGATATTACACTGGCAGATGCTCACAAGGTCTTTGGGGTTTGGGGGTTAATTTTTAATGGCGTGATTGGATTCACAGGCGCTTTTCTTGGATTGGCAACAGTAATACATATTCCGGCGGCGGCATTTGTCAGCTTTAATGGAGACCAAGAAAAACTGATTGAAACATTTAATACCACGCCGCCGCCAACACTAACCGCGAATTATGCCGAAACTCAACTTGCCCCCGTGATTGAGCACGCTTATTCATATGATGAAGATATGTCCGTTGATATCATAACCATTTATGGATACCAAGATGAAAATGCACGGATCTATGTATCAGGGACAGGTGGTGATACCGTATCAACGCAAATCCTTGCATATGAAGGCGCAACGGGTGAATTTACTGAAGCCTTTGGCCAATTCGGCAAAGTAGGCGGTGTATCAGCAGTAATTTTAGATTTGATGTTTCCATTGCATTTTGGCAACTTTGGCGGTGAATTTGTCAAAATAATTTGGGCAGTTTTGGGTCTGAGCACGGCGCTACTGCCTCTAAGTGGCATGATGCTTTGGATTGAGCGAGGCCAAAATGCGGCATCACCACAGCATGCAGCATCGACTTACGACAGATTCAACCGACTCGTTATCGGAGCATGCGGCGGCGCGCTGCTTGCTTGCGCTGTATTGTTCCCAACACAGCTGATTTTGTATGCCATGAACATCACCGAAAACAATGGCTTTTATATTGGTACTGTTTTCTTTGCTGTTTGGGTAGTGACTGCGGTCTATCCATTTACGTTGCACAGCACCGCCATTGTCGCTAAACATTTTGGTTATACCCTGGGCGGTATCCTCGTATTGACGCTTCCATTAAATTTGGTCACCACTGGAGATCACGCCTTTTCCTTACTAATCAATGGTAGTTATGTTTCTGGCGTAATGGATTTGGTGTTGCTGAGTACGGGCGTTTTAAGTATCTACATAACGGCAAAAATGAATAAGCAAAAAGCAGGCGTTAGCACGACTGAGAAAAATCTTAAATCGCCGCCGTCAAAACCACAGAGAGTACAGGGGTAGCGATGGACATGCTTTTGCTAAGTATTGCCCTTTGCTTTATGTCGTTGGCTGTATGGATGGCTAAAGACAAAAATCGCATTACAAACAGCATTGTTAAGCAGTGCATATCTTTATTTTTCGCCAGTGCTTCGGTTGTGATACTTGTCATTGTTTATGGCGTGTTGGGTGGCGTATTGATTGCTATTGGTCTTCTTAGCCTTGTTGGTATGTTAGCCCCTTTTGTTGATTGGCATGCTAAACAATGAACGCAAGTTAGCGACAGTCAAGTGATAACCTCCAAATAGCAGCGTACTAATAAATCTTTCGTCTTAATTTCACACTTCAAGGTACTCAATAGTTTGGGAAAGAATCTATATACGGATGCTTATTCTTAGATAAGCGTACGTCCCAAAGGTAAGTGTGCTAACCGCTCGATTTCGCATAATAATTTGTAGGAACAATGGCTTGGTGTGTTTTGTTTTTTAAGTGACGCTCCGCTTCGATACTCGCTATCTCAAGGCGTTAAATTAAAGCACTAAGATTTCCATATGCTTTTTCATTTTTGAGAGTAACGAATTTGCTAAATTGTTACTAAAGCCCGCTTTTTTAAGGCCGATAGCAGGTTACAAGCGCTGCTTCTTTAAGCTTGAGTCTGATTTTCCTTTTTTCCCTCTACCACAAAAGAGCTTTTAGTCGTGTTTTTAA
>JBCDMA010000290.1:0-4993 GCA_038744645.1 Pseudomonadota bacterium
CAACCACGTTAGCTCAAATAGGTGATAGGCGTTCCGAAATCCAGTGCCTACAGCGCTTTGAATCGCAATGAATTCCGCGATGCTTGATAGTCCCCAACCCAGCGTGACTACCAGCAAGACACCTTTGACGCAGGTAGACAGAGTCGTTGATGAAATTCTGGCGCTAAATATATGTCGATAGGCCGCGACTAGATAAATGAACGATAGTATTGTAAACATCGCAAACCCTGCACTACAGCCCAGTAGCGCCCATTCATAATGCTTTGAAGAAGCCGGGTTTCCCGATATGAGTTGTAATTTTTTTTCAGCGGATAATGCATAAAACGGCAACGCGACAAGTACCGCGACAGCGGGCGCACAAAACGCAAATGACCGCCGGTTAATCGATGAAAAAGCATTAGACGTTGTACGCTTACCGCCAATTGACAACACATACCAATACAAAAGCGGGCATAACAAAAAAGTAAAAGGAAAGATAATACCTAAAAGGTGCGGGTAGAGCTGATAGAAGCCGGCTTCGTGGAATATTCCATCAATGTTAATCATTCCGTATAGCGTTAAAAAAGAGGCAATCAGTACCGTACTTGGGTTGCGTCTACCAAATAGTTTGAGCAGCACGCCCGCTGAAAACAGCATGACCGCAGATTTCATCGATACAATGACGAGTAGCAGTGGTTCCATGTTCTAGTCTAGTTAACACATCTGTCGGCGAGGCTAACATAGGTCACATGGGTAAAATAAGGACTTAATTGTTGCGAAATGCGTCAAGACGTAGATGCTTGGAATGAAAATGGCAACATTTGTAAAGCCGCCACTGATAATGGATAGCTATAGTTCGCTTAGAGTACACCTTTACTGAACCCCACGCTTTTTGGGAGATTTCTGTTATTATCAAACCGTTCTCAACCAACCGATAAGGACATCATTTGTGCGTATTTCCACCTTATTTTTTGGATTGTTTTTTATTTCTCATCCAATCTTTGCTGAGATAACTTCCTCTGAAAATGAATAGAAAACTACAGTGAAAGGGTACCCCGTCACCATGACGTTCGGCAGCCATTATGATGAAGTCGATGTTGAGAGTATCGAAATGGTGCTCAATGATGCTTGCAAACCATTAACGGTGAAATGGAACCCCGAATTTGAAAACGGGATTTAATTGAAGCAAATGGTGAAGTAATGGGTACAGTAGACAGAAGTTATGCTGCAATGGCCGCCGAAACAATTTGTTTGCCAGATGTCAAACAAGATTAATATCACTAGTTCACTTTGAGTGTACCTATATGAAACCTTCCTGAAAGCCATTCAAATAAGCAACTGAACAACTTATTTTTAAGATTAGTGTTATCATTTTTGCAAATTTAGCGAATGAAATTGAAATGCGAACAATACTGTCGATCATCCATTGCATACTTCTAACTTCAGTATTGTTAGTTGCTGGTTTTAGCCATTCCCAACCTCCTCGGCTAGCAGAATCTACAGAAATCCAGAAAAATGAAAATTTTCAAGTGGTAACAGTAGAACTGCTGTACGGCAAAAAAGTTAGTACTATCGCAATAACAGCCTTGAAAAACATTTTGGTGGAAAACGGATGTCGAGCAATTTTAACTCCCGTAGATGCGAATATTGAACGAATTATTGTTAGAGTAAATGAAAAAGTTGTTAAAGGTACAGATAGCGTGATTATCGCTACACGCGAAGCCCTAGAGCACTGCAAAAAATGAAAGATTTTTGTGCTAAATGTACTTTAAGTACACCTAAAATAAACTGCGGGTTTGTTAGCATTGCGGAAGCTCGATAATTGTTCGTACCGGTCTGTACAAGATAATTACCGGTCTTTCAGTTTGATACGAATCTTGTATGTTTGCCATAGGGTTAATTACTAAACTCTGAAAGGTGTTTCAGTATGCTCAATTGGAAAACCTGTACATAAGGTATTTGTTTTAAATTCTTTGTCTAACAAAAATCTAATAGAATTATAAGAAAGCTCTCTATTACTATTTGGTCCAATAACTATTTTTTGAATTGATTTTAAATCGAATGGTATCTTGGCGTATGGAACTAAAAATCCATTACCAGTTCGAAATGTAATTCTAGTATCATCTCTGGGTGAAAGTGACTCGTAACAAATTCTTAATTCTTCTTCCTCAGCAAAAGAATCGTGTTTACAGAATAATGCTAATTCGAAAAAGCCTTCACATATTGTTTCTATCAAAATTTGCTTTTTTGCAGAGTTTTTCTCATTAAAATGCTCATTGACCACGTTATTCACGGCTTGTAACTGTTCACGATGTTCATAAATACATTTATTCAGAGTCAAGCATTGGGCAAGGACACTATCATTTATCGATTTAAATAATTCATCAATATCAAACACAACACATATTGCATCATTAGGTTTGCAGTATCCTCGCCATTGACTAAGGAGATCCGTTTTTTTAGAAAAAGAAATGCTATATGAATTAAATGAACGATGATACTGCCTAGCCATTTGCGTAGTCATTTCAGAAAAAAAATTCCTAAACTGTTTTTGCGGTACTGCGGGTACGTCATCGGTAAATACTGTCTCTTTGAAAAGCACTTTTAATAATTCATAGGCATGGTCAAATTCTTTCGAATCATTAAGATACCTGATGTTGGTTGCCCAAAGTTCTTTGTTAGAGATTATTCCTAATAGTCCATTTAAATCGGTGTAGTGTCCGTAAAGTTGCATGAAAATACCTACTTTTTATCTAAACTACCACAGCACTCCGACTGGCGTAAAATTCTGTTATTGCTTATCGCTCATATAAGGGGTTGTGACCATGTTGCTGCGATAACCGCCAACTTTTTTGGCAAGTGATTGCTATTGAAAAAATCTAATGGTTTGTTTTAAGTGCAGTCAACTTAAACCATCCTTTTATCTCGTAATATCAGCAATCAATTTTAATTAGTGTACCGTTCTGCAAAAAGGACCTTAACTGTACCGATATCTCACACACTTTTAGATATGCCACTGCAGCTCATCGATACGATAACAAATTAAATTTTTGTGATCGTGAAAGATTCTCCCAAACCGCTAGGTCCTATAGGCGTAAACTTTCAAATGGAGAAATTCTAATGCGCAATAAACTCTTTACAATAATAGCTGTAGTATTTGCATTTACGCTCACGTCTTGCGGACTTATTCCCCAACAGGCTGAATCTCAAATAGATTCTATTAATGTTGACGAAAATCGCCTTGCAATAAAAGGTTACGATCCGGTTGCTTACTTCACTGAATCAAAACCAGTTCAAGGTTCTGCAACATACACTGCTCAACACAAAGGTGCGACTTACCACTTTGCTAGTGCTGAAAACCAATCTTTGTTTACTGGTAACCCAGATAAATATGCGCCGCAATATGGTGGTTACTGTGCGTTTGGTGTTTCCAAAGAATACAAGTTCGATATCGATCCAACTGCTTGGGCCGTTGTTGACGACAAACTCTATTTAAACCTTAACAAAAAAGTACAAGGTCGTTGGGAATTGAATACTGAAGAATTGATCGCTGAAGCGGATGATATCTGGGTAAATATCAAAGATACACCAGCTGCTGAACTCTAAGGTTCATTTGGTGAAAACCTCAGTGGTTTTCACCCACCTTTCTTTGTTTCTTTGTTCATTTCCGCTTATTCCACCAGCTTTCATTGTCCGTTCGTTACCAACATCACTTCACTACGAAGATATGTTTCAGCAGAGCAATTGACGTCAATTGATCAACCTAAAACGTCAAAACAAATCTAGCACCACCCAGGTCACTGTCAGACAGTCTCACGTCACCGCCGTGTGCCATCATCACTTGACGCGTTAACGCAAGTCCAACGCCTGAGCCTTCGCGCTTGGTCGTGAAAAAGGGCACAAATACTTGTTCACTAATGTCCTTTGGAATACCTGGGCCAGAGTCCTCAACCACGATTTCAATATGTCCACGTGTGTTCAATGACACGCCAATAGACACGTTTTTGGTTTTGCTGTCATGGACAGATAAGATTGCTTGTTCTGCGTTTTTAAGAAGGTTTAGCAGTAGTTGCTCAACCATTGCATTGTCAATGCGTGCGCTTAATCCGGGAGGCTCTACGTTGATTGCAAGTGATATATTGTGCTGTTGCCAGCTGTGCTCGACGAGCCTGTGCACCCGCGCTAGAAACTCAGAAAGGTCTACTTCTTTTTTATCTGCCGGTGGTAACTTGGTTAATCGGCGATAGCTGGTAACAAAATTCATCAAACCATCACTGCGATTGGCCACCGTTTGCATGGCACTTGAGACATCTTCAAGTGATTCGATAACCTCTTCAAATTCTGGCGCTCGTGCAGATACTTGCGTTCTTGCATCGTCAGCCAATGCCACTGCAGTCGTGGCCAATGATGTCACCGGCGTGATGCTATTCATGATCTCATGGGTGAGTACGCTCACCAGATCCTGCCAAGCTTTTATTTGGGTTTTATCAAGTTCACTTTGAATGTCTTGCAAACTGATGAGCTTTCGCTGTCTGCCTGATTGAATGACCTGGGTCGTTTGCGCCGCGAGCATTCGCGTCATGTTTTCCATTTCAAAGTTTACGAGTTGTCGTTGCCCGGGCACCAGTGCTTGTATGCTGGCTGCGAAAGCGTCTCCAAATTTGTTCAGATCTTCAAGACGAGCGACGGCATGGGTACCAAACAATCGTCGTGCACTGTTGTTACACAGCGTAATTTTGCCATCGTCTTCTAAAGTAATAAGAGGCACTGGGACATGTTCAACAAGCGCTTTAAGGTGACGTAATTCGACTTCCTTTTCGCTGCGAGCAGAAAAGGCGCGCTGCATAATTGCTGTCATGGTATCGCCCAGTTCTTTGAATCCGGCGCCTTGCTGCGGCATGTTGAAGCGTTGAGAAAAATCAGAATATCGCAATGCGTCTAGAAACCGATTTAATTCTGTGTTTGTTCTATTGATATAGGAAAAAACAAGATGGAATTGGTAGAGTATTAAAAG
>JBCDMA010000291.1:0-4986 GCA_038744645.1 Pseudomonadota bacterium
CGATGAAAAAACTGATGCAAAAGCATGCTGGTGATATCCAGGATGCCGTGCAGCAAGACCTCGGTAAATGTAAAACAGAAGCGACGTTTACAGAAGTATCCTTGGTGCTGTCGGAAATTTCTTATCTTCGTAAATACCTCAGAAAGTTGATGCGTCCACATAAAGTATCAACACCGCTCGCCGCGTTTCCCGCCAAGAGTTACGTCAAACATGAGCCACTGGGCGTTGCACTGATCATTGGCGCGTGGAATTATCCATTTCAACTCACGATTGCACCGCTTATCGGCGCAATTGCAGCAGGCTGCTGCGCTGTGCTTAAACCAAGTGATCTGGCCAGCAATACCAGTCAGCTAATCGCAAAATTATTGCCAGAATACCTTGATACCAGTGCTTTTAGCGTTATTGAGGGTGGTAAAGAAGAAACCAGTCAGTTACTTACCGTACAATTTGACAAGATTTTCTATACGGGAGGCGAACATGTAGGGAAAATCGTCATGTCTGCAGCGTCGCGCTATTTGACGCCTGTCACACTCGAGTTAGGCGGTAAAAGCCCTTGTCTTATCGATTGTTCTGCAGACTTGGAGGTTTCCGCCAAGCGAATTGTCTGGGGCAAGTTCATTAACGCCGGACAGACGTGTATTGCACCAGATTACATTCTTGTCGATCAAACCATCAAAGAAGCATTCATCGAAGAGCTTCAAAAACAGATCGAAGTGCAATACGGTAAGGAGCCTAAGAGCAACAGCGATTATGGCCGCATTATTGACGCAAGACACTGTCAACGGCTTACGGGTTATCTCATCGACCAGAATGTGATTTATGGCGGCGAAATCGATATACAAAATAAATTCATCTCGCCAACACTTGTCCTGGACCCTTCTCCAGATTCAAACCTCATGAAAGAAGAAATTTTTGGCCCAATTATGCCGATTATTGGCATGACATCGAGACAAGAAATGCTCGATTTTGTTCAAGCAAGACCTCATCCGTTGGCAGCATACGCCTTTGCGAAAGATAAAACCTTCCAAAAGCAGTTCGAAAATGGCGTGACGGCTGGAAATCTGTGTATCAACGATATCACCATGTTTATGATTAATCACAACCTTCCGTTTGGTGGAGTGGGCACCAGTGGTACGGGGCAGTACCATGGAAAATACAGTTTTACGTCGTTTTGCTATGAAAAATCAGTGATGAATCGCAGCTTTAAATTCGAAAACAGCTTGCGTTATGCGCCATATTCGCGATTTAAAACATGGTTATTGAGTAAGTTTATATAATGAAATACCAGCTAGCACCTTTTCACTTAGCAATCCCAGTAATTAGTTTATCTCAAGCAAATGCGTTCTACGGCGAACTTATGGGTTGTGAGAAGGGCCGTCAGAGTGAACAATGGATTGATTGGAATTTTTACGGACATCAATTGGTCACGCACCTTGTCGGGGCCATGCCAGAGCAATCTGCACCCAATGAAGTAGACAGTAAAGCAGTACCAGTGCCACACTTTGGATTGGTCTTAGCAAAAGAAGATTGGACTACTCTTAAAAATAAGCTGTTGAGGCGTTCATATTCTTTCGTGATAGAGCCGTATATTAGGTTTGAAGGTTTAGTTGGTGAACAGGGTACGTTCTTTTTGCATGATCCTAGTGGCAATGCCCTAGAATTTAAGTATTTTGACGATATTTCTCAGTTGTTCGTAAGTTAACTTTTTTCGCATAGAATTACCTGGGATAGGCCACCACATGCAAGCGTATCCCAAGTCTCATGAAATCAACTGTTTAAAGAGAGAATTTCTCGGTAGTATTGAGCAATCAATGCATGCTTTGAATGAATTTTCAGTTTTCTGTAAATGTTAGCGCAGTGAAATTTAACGGTTCGTTCGCTAATAAAAAGATCGCATGCGATGATTTTATTGGGTTTTCCTTCCATTATTTTCATAGCGACTTGTTTTTCTCTTCGAGATAATTGTTCCATTGTTTGATTCATTTCCATAATTAGATTCCTTTCGGTTAGTAAATTCCTTTTAGATAGAAAACGTCTACTAAGAAACATAGTGTTTACATCATTTGATATTGCTTTCTATACCCCTTGAGACGTGAATCCATTTTTCCAGTGAAAATGCGGGATCACTGCAAATAATAAGACAACACTTGTAAATTTGTGCTCATTCAGGAAATTTTGTCCGCTTTTTTGCACTGATTATACAAATCGGCGAACTACGTAATCGTGACACAATTGCCTTTAAAAGCTAAATTGTGGCCGTATTAGCAATGCAATATGCCATAAGGACAGCTGTACACTACACGTGAAATTTTTAGATACAGATTTTTGAAGAATAAACGTTCTTAGAGAAGTGGAAAAAATTAGAGAAAATGAGATAAAAAACAGACGGAAATATCAATAATAGAATTAGGCTAGAAAAATCATCACGTGTTTGCGCGGTTCTTTGCCTTTACAACTATGGATATCTTCTTCAGACCATCCCGAATTAATTAAAATCTCATATGCCGTTCTTTTTGCTGCAAATGTTGCAGATTCCTTGTGATAGACCTTCACGGCCATTTCTTGATACTTAGTCATTGTGACAACCCCATTGAGTATAAGCTATTGATATAAATTGTTTTTTATGTCCATATAACTCGTCTTCAAACATAAACACCACTAAAACCAATCAATTTAAATTTATGCTTACTAAGACTATCGTCGTATGTGTCTTTTTCTTTAATTACGCATAGAAATTTGGTGGGGATCTATTTTGTTTTTGGTGATAAGTAGAATTACTCGATGAAATTTGTCGTTTTCATCGAAAAATTAGTAGGTTAATGAATAAATAAAGTTGAAAAAAAATTGTATTTGTTTTTTCGTAGATGTTAACGAGGGAGAAGGGCGCTCATTTAAAAGGGAGCTAGACACCGTTAACCACTACAGATAATTAACAATTCAAAAAGTAAGGGTTTCGTATTGTCTATTAAGAATCGCCAGCGCAGATTTTCCATCGACTTGTCCTTTGCCAAAATGTGCTGGACCCGTAGGCTCGATTAGCAACATGTCTCTTCCGTTGATATTTAACGTTTGTTCATCATTTTGTGCGGGCAGACTCATCGCTAATAGTGCATGTTGCGGTAACAGTACCATGTGTATGCGTAGATTGTGATCATACGCTTTGAGCAAGGCGGCTAATAGAGTAGATTTGCTGTCACAATCGCCTACATTTCTGCGCAATAGATCGATAGGCGATAAGAATCCCGCGCCGTTGGAATCATTTCTATTAAGTAAATCATTGTACGGAATGCTTTGTAGCCATGTCATTGCCAATTTGGTGAACTCTCTGCTATCTGATGCATTTTCTTGAATGTCTTTTATTGCCTCCACGATAGGTTTTAAACCTTCAATGCTCTTGCTGGCATATTGGACATAGTCGTTTTGCACAAAGTCACGATTTAAATGATCAGTAAAATTTACGACGTAGTGTCTCTCATAGTATTTTTGTTTCGCTTCATGGGACACCGCTTCTAGCTCTTCTATTGCGATATCTGCAGTCGTTTGATTAGGTGCAGTAACCGAATACGAAATCTCCCTAGGAAGCTTTCGTACCGTTGCTTGGACGCCACGTTGTGAAAGTGCAACAGCATGTCGTTTTAATGCGACTTCAACTTCGCGGTTGAGCATCTGATTACTGAAATTCGGCGCTGTCAATGGCAACGAAAGTACCTGATCCTGGTCAAGCGTGAATTGCAGATTGTAACGTTTCTCATCCAGCCGCCATTGATAAGCAAATTGCATGCTACCGTCTGGTTTCAATCGCTTGTTAAATGCGGTTTGCTCAAGTTGTGCGAATGATGCACTAGATGAGGAAGGTATGAGGAAAAGAGCAAGACTGAAAAAACACCTGTAAAGACTTATCTTCATCGAATGCGCTTGCGTTAATCTATTGTTTGTACCAGTTTAACGTGTCGTGAAGCTTGACGACACCGCCGATAATAATAAGTGCAGGTGGCTTAACCTCCTCTTGCTGTGCAATCGCGTCAATATTACTTAACTGCCCTGTTACAACCCGTTGGTTTTCGCGAGTCGCATTTTCAATCAAGGCGACAGGCGTTGCGTCATCGAGCCCGTATTCAACCAACTTTTTGGCAATAATATTGAGACCAGTGAGTCCCATGTAAAACACCAATGTTTGATTGGGTTGTGCAAGCGCAGTCCAGTTCAGTTCAATGGTTTCATCGCGCAAATGGCCGGTTGCAAAGACGACAGATTGTGCATGATCTCGATGTGTGAGCGGTATGCCGGCGTAACTGGATGCGCCATTGGCAGAAGTGATGCCAGGTACTACCTGAAAATCAATATTTTCCTGGATTAAGGTTTCAATTTCTTCACCGCCGCGACCAAATATAAAAGGATCGCCTCCTTTTAAGCGCACAACGCGTTGGCCTTCTTTGGCCAGTTTAGCCAGTAGTTGATTGATCTCTTCTTGCGGAATAGTGTGCTTGCTTTTGGCTTTGCCAACATAGATCTTTTCAGCATCACGGCGCACCAATTCGAGTATTTCTTTTGAAACCAACCGATCATAAACAACGACATCCGCCTTTTGCATTAAACGAAGCGCGCGAAACGTCAACAAATCAGGATCGCCCGGGCCTGCGCCAACCAGATATACTTCGCCTTTTGCGCTGTAGTCTTCACTGGCCGTTGCAAGCTTATCCTGCATAAGCTTTTCTGCTTTTGCTTCATTTCCTTGCAGCACATTTTCTGCGATGACGCCATCGAGCACGTCTTCCCAAAAATACCGTCTTGATGTCACCGAAGAGAAAGTGGATTTAACGCTTTCCCTGAATTTTTCCGAGAACTTACCCAGCTTGCTTACCTTGGCAGGTATAACACTTTCTAGTTTTTGTCTTAAAAACCTCAGCAACACCGGCGCGACGCCACCACTGGACATCGCAATCACGATGGGATCACGATCGACAATAGAAGGTGTAATGAATTTAC
>JBCDMA010000292.1:0-4986 GCA_038744645.1 Pseudomonadota bacterium
AAAAACGCGGATTCGTGATAAAACATGACATTTCTAGACCCAACAGCGATAACGTCATTGTGAAACACACCTTGATCAATAACATCAGGGTTTTGTTGCGCGTACACCGTTTTCTCTGCTTTCAGCCCATGCAATCTTGCAATGGATTCCGATGCCTCAAACGTTTGCCTGGCAGGGTATTTGATAGGATGTGGTGTAGTTTCATCAAATGCATGTTTTCCATACACAAAAAACTCAACACCGGTTTCGCCAAAGCGGCGGCAGAAACGCGTATGATTTGCCGCGCCTTCATCGCCAAAATGGTCATTTTCGGGTAAATGCTTATGATGATGAAAATGGGTGTCATCTTTAAATACCGCGCGTAAAATATTTCCTGTCGTATCGGGTTCAATTGAACGATGAAATTTATTCGTCAAATTGGCAGGGGTAAAGTGCACTTTATTATCGCTCGTGTCGGCGCTTGGCGATACCGTGGCAGCATTGGCAGTCCACATACTCGAGGCGGAAGATACTGCCATCAATAAATGTGGTGCCTTCTTATACACTGAACGCAGCACTTGCTCTTCTGTGCCGCCGAAACCTAGTCTGCGCAAGCAATTCACATCTGGTCTTTGTTGTGGTGCAAGCACACCTTGAAGTAACCCCAAGTCAGACAACGCCTTCATTTTGGCAAGGCCTTGTAATGCGGCTTGTTTTGGATTGCTTTGACTGTTCGCGTTTGCTTTGGATGCGACATTACCAAAAGATAACCCTGCATAATTGTGGGTCGGTCCAACAAGACCATCAAAGTTAGCTTCTAGTGCCTGCATTTGTCACCCTTGAAAAATACAATAATTGACGTGAAACCAAAAAATCATGATGCAACATTGATATCGGTGCTCATCACCTATAACAATGCACGAAATATAACCTGCGCGTACATTCTGTTCAAAATGCATCGACTGACGGCTGATTATACGTATTAAAGACGGGTGCACAATAATCAAAGCAAGAAAAATATATTAAAAACAATTACTTCTAATAAATTCAGTAGATATTTATACGACTTAACTTGTTTTCTATTCACTTTGTAGATATATGTAAAAAAAGGCGTCATCAGGTTAATCATTACCTCTTTCGTAATTTTGCCGTCTAGCGGCCAGTAAAATCAGGAATAGAAAAAATTAATGGGCAAGTCACTTGTCATTGTAGAATCGCCAGCCAAAGCGAAAACGATAAATAAATATTTAGGAAAAGATTTTGTTGTCAAATCCAGTGTAGGACACGTTAGAGATCTGCCGACAAAGTCCCTGGGGCTTGTTGCCCCAAAAAAATCCGCCAAAGAGCTCAAGGCATTTTCGGATAAAAAGAAAGAAAACTACCTTAAAAAGTTTGAATACGACAAGTTAGTAGACCGCATGGGTGTTGATCCCAAAAACGATTGGCATGCTCACTATCAAATTCTTCAAGGCAAAGAAAAAGTCGTTAACGAGTTAAAGAAACTGGCGAAAAACGCGGATCAAATATATCTCGCCACGGACTTGGATAGAGAGGGCGAAGCTATCGCTTGGCACTTACAAGAGTTGCTGAAAGAAGACGATAAACAATTCCAACGCGTCGTATTTAATGAAATAACCAAAACGGCAATTCAAGATGCGTTTAAGCATCCTTCCGATGTGAATATTGATCGAGTAAACGCACAACAAGCGAGACGCTTTCTCGATAGAATTGTCGGATTTATGTTGTCCCCTTTATTGTGGAAAAAGATTGCCAGAGGCCTCTCGGCGGGCAGAGTTCAATCTGTTGCGGTTAGACTCGTCGTAGAAAGAGAACGCGAGATTAAAGCGTTTATTCCGGAAGAATTCTGGGACGTACACGCAAATGTTGAATCAAATAAGCAAAGCGCACTGCGTCTTATTGTCACAAAACACAATGAAGACAGCTTTAAACCTGTCAATGAAACCCAGGCGACAGATGCAGTAAACCTGTTAGAAAATGCCAACTATGAGGTCATAAGCCGCGTTTCTAAGCCAACGCAAAGCAAACCTTCGGCACCTTTTATCACATCGACATTGCAACAAGCAGCGAGTACGCGGCTTGGCTTCGGTGTAAAAAAGACAATGATGCTTGCACAAAGGCTATATGAAGCCGGCCATATTACTTATATGAGAACTGATTCAACGAATTTGAGTCAGGAAGCCGTCAGCGCAGGTCGGGCGTATATTGAAAAAAACTTTGGCCAAAACTATCTTCCCGCTTCGCCAATTAGTTACGGCAGCAAAGAAGGCGCTCAAGAGGCTCACGAAGCCATACGGCCGTCAAATGTCGTCATTAAGAGCAGTAGTCTTTCGGATATGGAATCGGACGCTCAGCGACTGTATGAACTGATTTGGCGTCAATTTTTGGCGTGCCAGATGACAAATGCGAAATACGACGCCACAACCATAAAGGTAAAGGCCACTGCTTCGGATGGCAATACCTTTGAACTGACGACAAAAGGGCGGGTCTTGGTGTTTGACGGTTGGACAAAAGTACTCAACCGATTAAAAAAAGCCAATGACAATGATACAGAACTACCTGACGTCAAAAAGGGTGAGCGATTAGATCTTAAATCGCTGGATCCCAAACAACATTTCACTAAACCAGTTGCTCGATTTAATGAGGCGTCACTGGTAAAAGAATTAGAAAAAAGGGGCATTGGTAGACCATCAACCTACGCAAGCATTATTTCTACTATTCAAGACCGAGGTTATGTCAGGCTTGAGAATAAGCGCTTCTTTGCTGAAAAAATGGGCGAAATCGTTAACGATCGATTGGTTGAGAATTTTACCGACCTAATCAACTATGACTTCACCGCTCGTATGGAGCAATACTTAGATGATATTGCCAATGGCAAGCTGAGCTGGAAACAGGTGCTTGATCAGTTCTTTGCGGATTTTGAAGATAAGTTAGGGCAAGCCGAGCAAGATGCCGAGGCTGGCGGCATGCAGCCGAACACAGCAGTCCCGGTCGAGGTTGCATGTGACCGTTGCGGCAGACAGATGAATATTCGCACAGCCTCTACTGGCGTCTTTTTGGGGTGCTCTGGTTATAATTTACCGCCGAAAGAGCGTTGCACAAATACAATGAGCTTAACGCCCGGTGAAGATGCCATAAAAGCGGATGAAGACCAATTAGAAACAGAAGTGTTGCGATCAAAACATCGGTGTGCGATTTGCAGTACCGCAATGGACAGCTATTTGATTGACGAAAAAAGAAAGCTGCATATATGTGGTAATTCACCTTCTTGCCCCGGTGTCGAAATTGAAACAGGTACGTTCAAGATAAAAGGCTATGACGGTCCTATCATTGAATGTGACAAATGCGGCAGCGATATGGAGCTAAAAAATGGCCGTTTTGGCAAGTATTTTGGCTGCACAAATGAACAATGTAACAACACGCGAAAGCTGCTTAAGAACGGAGAGCCTGCGCCGCCAAAAGAAGATCCCGTGCATCTACCCGAGCTACCGTGTTCAAATTCAGATGGGTATTTTGTTCTGAGAGACGGTGCGAGTGGGATATTTTTAGCTGCGTCCACTTTTCCGAAATCAAGAGAAACAAGAGCGCCTCTGGTCAAAGAGTTAAAGCGATTCAGAGACAGAATATCACCTAAGTTCTATTATCTTGCAGATGCGCCAGAGAAGGATCCGGACGGACGAGATAGCGTCGTTAGATACAGTAGAAAGACAAAACAACAATACGTGATGTCTGAGAACGATGATAAGAAAGCAACCGGCTGGTCGGCGTGGTATGACGGCAAAGCTTGGAAAGCTGAAGATAAGAGAAAAAAGACATCTAAGACATAATTGTCAATAGATTTTACCCAGGTTCATTAGGTATCAACCCCAAAAAAAAAGCGAGGTTTGTGTTATCAACCTCGCTTTTTTATTCCTTCTATTCTTCTATAGACGAAACAGGCGTTGTATCAGGTGCGCTCGCTTTGCTTTTCGCGTTTGCTATGATTGCCGGATCGCCGATACCCGTTAATAATCCTCTGGTACTATCAGACATTATAGGGTGGTTTTCGCTCATAGGAGGAAGATCGATTGAAACTGGATTTGCCATGGGGGCACTTGTAAACGACCAATGGTAATTTTGGAGCTGCTCTTCTATCGCTTGTTCGGTTGAGTGACTTACAACTTGAGCAGATGCTAGCACAGCGCCTTTTGTATCGAAAGACGCAACACCTTCATCGATAGTTCTCGTCAATTCGGGCTTAGAATGCATCGCTGAATCGTCAACGTCTGAAATGTTATCAGTGCTTGCCGTCGCATCATTTTGCATTGAAGTGACTACGCCTCCTTCAGCGCTATGCATTTCTGGCAAAGCCAGCTGTCTGTCTTGCTCTTGTGGTCTTTTCTTCTTTTGTCCTGCAGAGCGCGCATGCCTTGGTGACCTTCTTGAGCGCTTTCGCACCACAATATCGCTATCACTTGTTTTATCTTTATTTTGCGGTGATAAACCACTTTCAGCTGCTTCTGCGTTTTCAGGCGATTGCGATTCGCTACCGACAGGCTGATTGTCGATAACTTGAGAATGTTCTCCGGTATTATCTGTGTCGATAGCAGCTTCGATAGCAATATCTGGTTTCGAATCGTTTGCATGGGCTGGCCTTGCAGCCTGAGTAGCCATACTTTCCGCACTAACAGTCGGCTTTTCAATTGCTGGTGACGTATCGATATTTTGCTTAACTGCTGTTTCTCTAGATGTAGTCTCTGGTGTTGGCTGCGCCAAAGACTGTCCCTCTGCAGTTGCCGTTAGGTCGGCAGCCTGCTGCGTAGAGGCTCCAATTTCTGCAACGCGCACACTTGGACGTTTGTCTCTTCTCGCGCGTCTTTCAGCAGGCTTGCGTTTGGGCCTTGCAGCCTGTTTGCGCCGTTGTGAATCAGCTTTTTCAACAACCTCTGTTTGTTCTGCTTTTTGCGGTTTTTGACCTTTGGTATTTTGTTTGTTTTCAGCCTTTTGATA
>JBCDMA010000293.1:0-4985 GCA_038744645.1 Pseudomonadota bacterium
CACAGTAATGCCAAACCGGCAGTGAATAAGAAAATACCTTGCAGGCCAATACTGCTAACCAATATGGGACCAAGCAACAATGCGAGATAGAATGAAAACCCAATGGAGACGCCGATGATTGCCATGACCTTTGCGCGCTGTGATTCCCTTGTTGCATCTGCCGCGAGCGCCATGACGGCACCAGCGATTGCACCCGCCCCTTGCAGCAAGCGTCCAACCGTCATCATTACCATCGAATCGGCTAGACCCGCTATAAGACTGCCCAGACCAAACAAACCTAAACCGAGATATATGATCGGCTTGCGTCCCCATTTGTCTGACAGAATGCCAAAAGGGATTTGTAGAATCGCTTGAGTAAGTCCGTATCCGCCGATCGCAATGCCGACGAGTAATGGTGAATAATCGGGGTAATCCTTTGCGGCAACTGCAATGACGGGGATCACCATAAACAGACCGAGCATACGGCAAACGTATACTGCTGCTAGGCTTATTCCCGTTCTGAATTCTGAGGGGTATAGTGATTCTTGCTGCATTTTTTGTACTGCTTCCTTGTGAGCGCAAAGTGTAAAGGTTTTATTCCCAAATGATAAGCGGAAATTCGGATTTGCACTTCTCCGAATAAGTCACAATGATCCTCCCTTTCATTTTTATACTATGCGATACTATTCGATTCGCTCGCTTTTCATCTTCTTACAGGATTTATGGACAATATTGACGTTCGCGGTGCCCGCACGCATAACCTAAAAAACATCGATCTGACACTTCCAAGGGACAAACTAGTCGTTATCACTGGCCTCTCTGGTTCAGGCAAATCTTCTCTTGCATTTGATACCTTATATGCCGAGGGTCAAAGGAGATATGTTGAGAGTTTGTCAGCGTATGCTCGTCAGTTTCTATCGATGATGGAAAAGCCCGATGTTGACCACATTGAAGGCTTGAGTCCTGCCATATCAATTGAACAAAAATCAACGTCACACAACCCGCGCTCAACGGTGGGAACGATCACTGAAATCTATGATTATTTGCGGCTTCTGTTTGCACGTGTCGGCACGCCAAAGTGCCCCGATCATGACGTAGCCCTTGATGCACAGACGGTTTCGCAGATGGTGGATAAAGTGCTGGCGATGCCCGAAGGCAGTAAGCTCATGTTGTTGGCGCCTGTCGTGCGAGAACGCAAAGGCGAACACGTCAAAACGCTTGAAGCACTCTCGGCACAGGGCTTTATCCGTGCGCGCATTGATGGCGAAGTCTGTGATTTGTCCGACCCACCTGAGTTGGACCTAAGAAAAAAACACACGATTGAGGTCGTTGTCGACAGGTTCAAAGTCAGACAAGACCTACAGCTGCGCTTGGCTGAATCCTTTGAAACTGCCTTGGGCCTTGCTTCAGGCAATGCCAAGGTTGCCTTTATGGATGAGCCAGACAAGGAAGAAATCATCTTCAGCGCCAATTTTGCCTGTCCACACTGTGGGTACAGCATCAGCGAACTAGAACCGCGCATGTTTTCATTTAACAACCCAGCCGGTGCCTGCCCTACTTGTGATGGTTTAGGTACGAAGCAGTACTTTGACCCCGATAAAGTCGTTAGCAACGATGAACTATCGCTGTCAGGTGGCGCAATCAGGGGCTGGGATAAGCGCAGTTATTACTACTTCCAAATGCTGAGTTCCGTAGCTGAGCATTATGAGTTTGATTTGCAAGCGCCTTTCAAAGATCTGTCTGAAGAGGCTAAAAACATTGTTCTATTTGGGTCTAAAGGACAAACTATCAAGTTTCGCTACATCAATGATCGCGGCGACATCATGGAGAGAAAGCACCCATTTGAAGGGATCATACCCAATATGGAGCGGCGCTTTCGTGAAACTGAATCAAACACAGTGCGAGAAGAATTATCAAAGTACCAAACGCAGCAGCCTTGCCCAACCTGCGGCGGCACGCGTCTCAGATTAGAAGCCAGGCACGTGTTTATCAACAATGTTAACTTGCCTGATATCACGCGAAAGTCCATTTCAGATGCGCTGAATTTCTTACAAGCACTGGAGCTGTCTGGTCAACGTGCAGCAATTGCGGAAAAAATCCTTAAAGAGATCAACGACAGACTGCAGTTTCTTGTCAACGTTGGGTTGAATTACTTATCAATGGAAAGAAGTGCCGACACATTATCTGGCGGTGAAGCGCAGCGTATTCGACTTGCAAGTCAAATTGGTGCGGGACTTGTTGGTGTTATGTATGTCCTAGATGAGCCCAGCATTGGACTGCATCAGCGCGATAATGAACGCCTGCTAAATACGCTTCGGCATTTGCGCGACCTGGGTAACACTGTTTTAGTCGTTGAGCACGATGAAGATGCTGTAAGAGAAGCCGACTATATCGTCGATATCGGTCCTGGTGCAGGCGTTCACGGCGGTGAGATCGTTGCCGAAGGCAGCCTACAAGATGTAATGGAAAACCCGGACTCACTCACTGGCAAATACCTCTCGGGTATTGAAAAAATCGAAATTCCTAAGAAAAGGACGCCGATAAAAGGAAAGCCATGGTTAGAGCTCAAAGGCGCCAGCGGTAACAATTTGCAAAGCGTAGATGTTAAAATCCCCACAGGTTTAATGACGTGCATCACGGGTGTATCAGGGTCGGGTAAATCCACACTCATTAATGATACCTTCTATCGCATTGCACAACGCGAACTCAATCGCGCAACAACCAACGAACCGGCGCCTTATAAATCAATGAAGGGCCTCGACAAGTTGGACAAAGTGGTCGATATCGATCAAAGTCCCATTGGCCGAACCCCTCGTTCCAACCCTGCAACTTATGCTGGGATATTTACGCCCATTCGGGAAATACTTGCCGGTACGCAAGAAGCGCGCTCCCGGGGGTATAAGCCAGGCCGATTTAGCTTCAATGTCAAAGGCGGGCGTTGTGAAGCTTGCCAAGGCGACGGCGTTATTAAAGTTGAAATGCACTTTTTACCTGATGTCTATGTGCCGTGCGATGTTTGTGGTGGTAAACGGTACAACCGAGAAACTTTAGAAATTAAGTTTAAAGACAAAAATATCCATGAAGTGCTGGAAATGACCGTTGAAGACGCGCGAGTCTTTTTTGATGCAATACCGTCGATATCGCGCAAGTTACAGACCTTGATGGATGTCGGGTTGTCTTACATCAAATTAGGGCAAGCCGCGACTACCCTATCAGGCGGTGAAGCACAGCGCGTAAAGCTGGCAAAAGAGCTTTCCAAAAGGGATACCGGACAAACGCTGTACATTCTGGATGAGCCGACAACGGGTTTGCATTTTCATGACATCAAACAGCTATTGGTCGTGCTTCACCGACTCAGAGACCATGGCAATACTGTGGTAGTCATTGAACACAATCTGGATGTTATCAAAACTGCCGATTACATTATTGATTTGGGACCGGAAGGTGGCTCAGGTGGAGGTCAAATCATCGCGCAAGGCACGCCGGAGCAAGTATGTGAAATAGAGGGTTCGCATACAGCGCGGTTTTTAGCTCCTATGCTGAAAAAGTAATCACGTACCTATGTGAATGGGCATCCTGGTTAAACAAGCATTGTGTCTAGTGCAAAGGTTTTGAGGGTTACCTTTAATTGCTCATTAGTTTCGGTTGCTTGTAAATTGCGTTTCGTTTTATCTAGCGCCACTGCAATACTGTAATCGGTATCAAAGTAAGTTTGCCAAAACTGAAGAGAGGATGCATACACCGATGCATCTTCTTGCTCATCTTTCAAAATTATATTGTAGGTTTCGTGTTGTCGCTCAAAGTAAAAATCAGATGGCGATATAGTCACACCTTTACCATGCACTTTGTAGAAGGCCTCTTTTAGCGTCCATACTTTATAGAAACGCCTCCGCATCTCATCCGCATCATATCCGTTGTGGCGTATCTCAGCGCACTCTTTCGGATGAAAATACGCCTTCTCAATTTCTGAGAAACTTCTCTCTTTGCGGATATATTCTATGTCCACGCCAATATCACAACCGTATGACACCCCGACAATGATCGTGTCGTTGGAGTGAGAAAGGTTGAAACGAATTGGATTGCTAGTTTCATAAAAAATGGGTTTTCCAAATTCATTTATCGAAAGCGCAATGTCCCTGGGATGGGTTTCAGGCTGATAATATGAAAGTATGTGTCGTAACGCCCCTCGTGATAATAGGTATTGGCGCTTTCTTTTATCCGATCGAAACTCGAGTATTCTTTGTTTTTCTTGCGCGGAAACAATGGCTGAGCACGCTTCATAAATAGCGTCATCATAAGATGACCGTTGATGTATAACCCATAGATGCGCCTCATTATTTGCAAGCACTTGTGAATTGGAGCATAGACTGAAGTCCTGAGTCATTACGAGCAAAAGTGCCTTAAACTTGGTATCTATGATGAAGGCGTGGGAATATAATCATCGAGCATAGGTTTTTCAACTTTCCTGTGCAATTAAGTTGACGCGAAAAACCGGATTAGTGAGTTAAAACACTGAGTTATAAAGCGCAATCTTGAAACGAATATAGGTATGAATTAGTATTGCGGGCTTGCGAGTCTAGCTATTATTAGGTGATTGGATAGCGAATGGAAATAGATGTAATTGAGTATGAATCCTGCTCTGCAGCAGGGTTAAATCTGACACAATTACGCCAGGCATTGGTCAACTATGAGAGCGGTTTAGTAAAAAACTGCTTCCCAGGCTCAGATATTGACACATGGATTGGAAAAGTCGACGCCATTGAGTCGACAGATTCATTGGGAAAGTGGCAAAGTCGCAATAACGCGCTTGCCGCACTTGGACTTGAACAAGGCAATTTGCTAACAACCTTGTCTTCATTGCTCACTAAATACGGCGCGACCAGATGCGGTGTAGTAATGGGCTCTAGCACATCCAGTATCGATCGCACGGAAACTGCCTACACCGATTTGGACGAGAACGGTGCACTTAAATCAGAATATTCCCAACCACTCGTTCACAACCCTCA
>JBCDMA010000294.1:0-4967 GCA_038744645.1 Pseudomonadota bacterium
CACTGTCGATGTGTCAGTCACAGGGACAGAGTTTGATGTCCAACTTGGACCAGAGCAAGTGCGAGTGTCTGTCGCTGAGGGCAGCGTAGATGTTACCCATACAGATTTGGCGTCAACGAACCAGTACCAAACTACAAAAAGCCTAGTGGCCGGAAATAGATATTCAATAAACCCTTCAGAGGGTACAACCCAATTTGCCCTCATCCATGTAGACAAAATTGGTGCCTGGCGCACGCATCGCCTTATCTACAGCGATCAAACTATCGAAACCATTGTTGCCGACCTCGATCGCTACTACGATGGCACAATCTTCATAGCAGATAAGCGAGCAAAGGAAATGATGATTTCGGCAAACTTTGATGCAAGAAATGTTGAAGATGTGTTGAGTTCACTTACCGAACTGTTGCCGTTAGAACTTACAAAAAGTCAGGGTGGTTTAATGATCATTGAGTCCGTGGCGCCATCCAACCGCTAGGTCACATGGGTTCACTATCTTCATCTTCAAATTTCGTGTTTAAGGCTATGAGTTGCCCTGTATCATCGACCTGTGTTGAATACCTAAAATCAAAATCCACATCGGTTTCGTCAGTAGCCGCCAAAATGTCAGTTTGCTCAAACTCTACGTCAACGCGCGTCACACTGTATTTGTCTAAAATCGTTTGATAAATCAAATTTGTGTGTTCAATTTCGAGCTGATCAACAAACGCTTGCGGTACTGCAGTTGAAGGAATGGGGGCACTAGCAAGTGCGTTATTATCGAAACTAGGAAGCTCATAAGCACTTGTGCGAAAAATGGGATCGAATCCACGAACAAGCTTCGGGCGTCCAGTCTTGCTCCCGTTAAATTCAATACTGAGCACATCGTAAATGATGACTTTGTCACTACCACTTTCCAATACTGTAGCGTTTGGTGAATACATACTGTCGTAAACATTCACTTCTGCTAACGTTGAAAACGACGCACTTGTTAATCCCGCCAACAGCGCACTAATCAATAGTGTTTTTAGTTTCATTTGTTCATTCCGACTGATTGTCTACTTAAATAGAAAGTGCGAGTAGCTAATTTCTTTCAAGTAGGTGGATGAATTTTTACTATTGGTTCTAAATTTTACTGAACGCGTTGAAGCAAAGATTAACGAGCAGACTAATTGTGAAGCCAATGCTATCGCCGCAGTGTCGCTATCTCAAAAAGTCCTGGCGGTTTAATGGTCATTCAATCAGAGGAGCTACCCAAACTCTAAAAACTTTTAAACGACGGGTTACGCATTCATTCACTTGCGCGTATTCAATAAAAGCGATTTTCATTCTCACTCATGATGATCAGGAATACACGTCAAGGACTTTCGTATGCATTATCCCAAAACCACAACCAAAACCAATAAGATCAGGACCGCAGTGTTATCTGCACTCGTCGGTGTGTCCAGTGTTTCAAATAGTTATGCAGAGGTGATAGATCCACTGTCGCTAAATATGGAAGCGCAGCCACTAAAAGATGCTTTGGACGAAGTGTCGCAAATGTATGATGTTTCGCTCATTGTATCGGGGCAAATTCTTATCGATAAACAAGCCCCCGCAATATCAGGATCAATGAGCACGGATGAAGCAATCGAGTTGCTGTTAGAAAATTCAGGATTGGTTGCAAAACGGTCTAGCACGGGTGCCATCTTGATAATTCAGCCATTGCCCGCGAGAACTGAGGATCAACAAAATGAGATATTGTCTTCATCAATAGACCCAAAAGAGGGCTCCGGATTTGAACAAGAGGAAGTAGAGAAAATCGTTGTCGTTGGAAGAATTCAACAATCACTTGTCGATAGAATCCCTATTTCACCTCAAGAGTTGCCATTTACACTTAACGTTATAGATAGAGAGTTTATTGATCAGCGCAATTTTACGGTACCGATGGAAGTTGTCGCATTGTTGCCGAATGCAGACCTTGCTAGTGACGAGGGGCAATTAGGAAATCCAGAGTTTATTTTTCGAGGCTACATAGCAACTACATTAGTCAACAATCGAGCGCAAAGTTTGTTTCGAGGCACAGGCGGTAGAGACGACTCATTTGTGGACCGATATGAGGTGTTAAAGGGCCCTGCTTCCATTGCGTTGGGTCCTGTTGATCCGGGTGGGATCGTAAACTTAGTTACGAAGTCTCCGCAAGCCGAAGATTTTGCGGCGTTTGAATTCTCTACTGACCAATTTGGTACTATCGATGGTGAATTTGACTTCAATACAGGGGCGTTTTTAGGCAGTGATATTGTAAGTGCCAGGCTTTCAGGTGCTTACCGCGATTTCCAATTCGATGCGGATCAAAAGTTTCGTGAAACAATTGCTATCCGCCCGGTGTTTGATTTTGATTTCAGTGAAAATACGTTTGTTCAACTCAGTATTTCATACAACAAGACCGAATCCAGTGGTAATGAGGGTTTTCCATTATTGTCAGACGGTTCAGTGCCGAGCCAAATTGATACGGATACGTTTGTGGCAACCAGTGGCGATGGTATTGATTCTGAAGACACCTTTATTGAGGGGCAATTAACCCATGAGTTTTTAGATAATCTTAAATTGGTTTTGCGAGGCAGTCGACAGGATACGTCAACAGACTACGCATCTTTAAGCGGTGCGTATAATTACAATTCTGATGATGGTGTGCCGGGAATCAGTCTTAATAATCCCGTGGTGTACTTTTATACCGGATATGTGGGAAACAGTGAAAATACAAATGACTTTGTCGATCTTCAATTGGCAGCAAATACCAGTTGGGTCGGTCAGCAGCAAGATATTGTCATAGGAACATCTTACAGCAAGGTAGAGATAGATAGACAAACAAATTTTGATGGAGAAGTAGTTGGTATTAATCTCGATGATATAAATTCGTTCAGAGCACCTCCGCAAGTAAACAGCCCCGAGCCAGATGGCTTTAGCTTCACGACATCGGAACTCACCTCCGCTTATGCTGAGTTCGCAATTCGTCCTAACAGTTGGATTACGGTGGTTGGCGGTGTTCGCTACGATCATTTAGAACAAACGGATAGAAACGATTTTTTTGATGAGACGGCGGTTGCAACGGATCATGACTTCACGACTCGAATAGGAATCACAGCACAAGTGCATGAGGGTATAAGCGTTTATCTCAGTGCGGCTGAATCATTTTTGCCTCAGACGGGTGTACTGGAATCAGGCGATCCTGTCCCCCCCTCTACAGGAACAAGTTATGAATTAGGGTTAAAAGGTGCTGTCTTTGACAATCGCATAAGTTTTAGCGCCGCGATATTCGACACTACAAGAAGCGATATTTCAGTATTTGACTTTCAGTTCAGACAAGAAACGGGTAGAAGCATATTTCGCACTGTCGGTGAACAACAAAACCGAGGATTCGAAATGTCAGTCAATGCCGAACCGATTGACGATCTGATGATAAATCTGAACTATGGCTATCTTGATATTGATATCCTTGAGGCGGGTGATGCGCTAAACCCACCTACCTCTTTTGCTAAGAACAATGCAAACGTTTTAGCGACTTACGAATTCTCATCAGGTAGTCTGAACGGCCTCACTGTCGGCGCAGGTGTCAGATATGTAGGTGAGCGCGATTCTGATTCCCCTGTTTTTGATTATCCAGAATTTACAGTTGTAGATGCATTGCTAAATTATCGGTTTTCAGAAAAACTCAGCTTGGCGCTAAATTTGATTAATGTCACTGACAAACGTTATATAGAGAACCCAGGATTTGGACTTGGGCTTTTGACAGGTGGAAATAATTTTGGTGAGCCAAGAACCTTCAGGCTGAGTTTTCGCGGCAAGTACTAAAGGTGAGGCAATTCGCTGATTAACTAACTATAGACAACACCCTGCGAATTGGCCTAAAGGGTGTTGGTCGTTTTGTGCGATGCTAAAAACTATATATTTTCTCCTTTTTCGCATGCACTTTGATCCTGACATTTGCCAATCAACAGCATAGTATGTTTGCGTAATTTCATGCCGTGCTTGTTGGCAATTTCGTTTTGTCTCTCTTCTATCACTGTGTCCTTAAATTCGACAATTTTGCCACATTCTAAGCACACAATGTGGTCATGGTGACTGTCTCTATTAAACTCGTAGAAATAGGAATCCGTGCCGAGACGATGTCGATTCACAATCTTCTTTTCGCTAAGAAGATTTAACACGCGGTAGATTGTACCCAGGGAGAGGCTCTCGTTTGGTTTGAAAAGAATATTATGGATATCGGCCGCTGTGGCATGCTTTTGCTTCATGGAAAGCATGGCTTGGATGACTTTTATCCTTGGCGCAGTAATTTTAAGTTTTACTTTTCTGAGTAACTCCGTAATGTACTCATTATCATCGGTCTCTACGTTATTCTGCGTCACTATCATTATCTCTACCCTTTTAACAAATGTTGTCCCTATATATATAAAGACGCTTGAGAGAGGAAAATTGATACCTTTTTTTGTAAAAAAGCTGTAAATTTTTCAATAACCTCAATCCAGAGGACGCTAAATGGATGTTGATGCACAATGTACAGACACACAAAGTAGCGCATGCGTATTACAGCTTAGCTTCGCGATATGTAGATATAAGAAGTCGGTGAGAGCATGTTTAAAGAATGGCTACTTAACTAATATTTTGATTTTGTAGTCATGGATGCTTATTTGATGACACTCTTTTAAGTGCTCACAGGAAAAATGCCCCTTAGCACTTTAGGTTTCCAGCTTAACAACATACCAATTAAAAACGCTGCACCTGTCAAAAGCATGATCCAAACCAGCGCAGCAATGCTTGCATGATTAGCCAGTAGACACAGCCAAAGTGATGTGAGTAATCCAGCACAGGCCATAATTCTAAGGCGTGTCTGAGTGGGTTTTGTCGGGCCTGTCTGTGCAAAAACCTGTTTCCAGTGCGAGTTCATTGCCAAGGCAAGCCAACCGAAACTCACCACTGTGATAACGCTTGCTAAGGATAACAAAAGATAC
>JBCDMA010000295.1:0-4959 GCA_038744645.1 Pseudomonadota bacterium
GCTGGTTATTTTGACAATTATGGCGCATCTGTTACTACGGATATGATAAGCGAGTTGTTTTTGTCCGACGCGGTCGACAGTACAGCGACGTTAGAGGAAGATAAGGACGCAGCGCCTGCGTCTGAGTTGGACGATACGATTGAAGCGACCGAAACATCAGAACCAACGGAAACGAATGTAACATCAGTACCCATAGAAACAGCGGAAATGGTAGAAACTGACAAGACCTTAAAAACAGCGGCTAGTGAACCGATATTCCTGCCCATTCCAGTCGTGCTGACCAACAGCCTATTTGAAGGCGCAAGCGAAAAACCAAGCGGTGAAGAAATTGATAATAAGGTTGCGCCCTTTGATTTGGCAATACCCGCCATCCACAAAGAAACAAAGAGCTGGTTTGCACATGAGATTTCCAGTCCTTTGCAAGCGTTGGTGTCTATTCGAGGAGGACTCGCAAACACTATGCTGCATGAAATGATCGAGCAGCAAGAGACGTTTCAAGCCCATATTAATGATGTAGAAAGTGAAACTGGAAATACTGAAGCTGCTCAATTGAGTCGCGTGCTTTTCAATGGGCAACCGTTAATTGTGATGGACTACAAGAATTATGAGATAGAGGATGGCTCTTTTGAAGGCACTCAAACAGAAAAACCAAGCGAAGAATCCACGGGGATAGATCCTCCGCTTGGGTGGTGGTTGTCTGAAAAATCCAAATGTAAGTTGTCAACTAGGGTGTTTTATTTTTTTGAATCCATAGATGATACAAAAAATGCACTCTTGCTTTGCGACGCTATTGATTAATCCGAATTATTAGACAACAAAATATGACATGCTAGCTCACACATATACGAATAACATAACCTAATGAATAGCAAAAAGCCCGCTGCAAATAACCTATACCATCACTTTATTTCGTTGCTAATTTTGTGTTGTGTGGCAGTTGCAGGATGCAGTTCATCTTTAAACGTTTCGCAAAACAAAAGTTTGATTGGCGCAAATCCTAATCAAAATGCATCACAAACAGAAGAAGTCGATATCCAGTCACTTAGACAATCCGCAGAACAAACCATGCAGCGTTATCTTGTCGCAAGCCTAGAGAGATTTAGCGATGATGCTGCAGTACAAACAGCAATTTTCGATAGCCAGCAGCAATGGTTGGCCTATCTGACCAAGCATTGTGAGGCAGAATATCTATCATGGGCAGGTGCCAGTATTCAAAACGAGCAACGATTGATGTGCGAAATCGAATTATTGCAGCTGCATACCATGGCATTGTGGCGTTCGTTTTTGCGGTTTGAAGATTCAACACCTGCGATTTTGCCAGAACCTCTTAATTGATTTACCCGTATATAACCTTATCCTTTCGCTAAGCGTGTTAACCAGGAGACGCCGCTTTCATGTCACAAAAAAATACCCGACAGCACTCTTCAGTGATTGTTGATGGCAATGCACAGGCACCCAGTCGAGCTATGCTCAGAGCCGTAGGTTTTAATGACGGTGATTTCTCAAAATCCCAGGTAGGTATCGCATCAACATGGAGCATGGTAACCCCGTGCAATATGCACATTGACAAGCTTGCCGAAAAGGCTGAGCTGGGTGTAGCTGAAAATGGCGGCAAGGGCATTATTTACAACACCATTACTATTTCTGACGGTATCTCAATGGGCACCGAAGGAATGAAATACTCATTGGTGTCCAGAGAAGTCATTGCGGATAGCATAGAAGCCGTGTCTGCTTGCATGGGACATGACGCTATCATTGCCATTGGTGGTTGTGATAAGAACATGCCAGGTTGTTTGATAGGTCTTGCTCGCTTGAATCGTCCTTCAATCTTTGTTTATGGTGGCACGATTTTACCTGGTGAGAATCACACTGACATTGTGTCGGTATTTGAAGCGGTGGGTGCACACGCGAAAGGCGACATCCCGCTCACCGAACTTCACGATGTCGAGAAAAAAGCGATCCCGGGGGCGGGTTCGTGCGGTGGTATGTATACAGCAAATACCATGGCGTCTGCGATCGAGGCGTTGGGGATGAGCTTACCTAACAGTTCGGCGCAAAACGCGATTTCGGAAAACAAGGTTGAGGATTGTATTGCCGCTGGTCAAGCTGTGATGCACCTACTTGAAAAAGACATAAAGCCTTCGGATATCATGACCAAAAAAGCATTTGAAAATGCCATTCGAGTCATCATCACATTAGGCGGTTCAACCAACGCTGTGTTGCACCTTATCGCTATGGCAGATGCCATTGGCGTTGAAATCACATTAGATGATTTTGAACGTCTAGGCGATATCACTCCGGTAATTGCCGATCTGCGTCCAAGCGGAAAGTACCTGATGTCAGAATTGATTGAAATTGGCGGTATACAGCCGCTGATGAAGTTAATGTTGGACGCTGGCATGTTACACGGCGATTGCATGACCGTCACGGGTAACACAATGGCGGAAAATCTCGCCGGCGTTGCGTCTTACCCAGATGAGCAAGATATCATTCTCCCATTTGAGACGCCCATTAAGCCCGACAGTCACCTGGTCATTTTGAGAGGTAACCTTGCCCCTGAAGGTGCTGTTGCAAAAATTACAGGCAAAGAAGGGCTTTCATTTAAAGGAACAGCAAAGGTGTTTTCATCTGAAGAAGATGCCTTTAGCGCAATTATTGACGGGCAAATCGTCGCTGGAGATGTGGTCGTGATCCGCTATGAAGGCCCAAAAGGCGGACCTGGCATGCGAGAAATGTTAAGTCCGACCAGCGCCATCATGGGGCGTGGTTTGGGCGATGATGTTGCGCTGATAACGGATGGGCGGTTTTCTGGAGGAAGCAGAGGATTTGTGATTGGACATGTAACACCAGAAGCTTTTGAAGGTGGCCCATTGGCGATTGTCGAAGATGGTGATGAAATCATCATCGATGCGAGTAACAAAGAGATCACCTTATCACTCCCTAGCGGTGAATTAGAGAAGAGGCTCGCTACCTGGCAAAAACCTGCACCTCGTTATACGCGGGGATTATTGTCAAAATATGCAAAAACGGTAAGTTCTGCGTCAACCGGCGCGGTGACAGACAAGTGACATGGGACTCATCAACTACATCAATAAGCATACAGCGTACGTAAATGCCTTATGCGAATAAAACCGAGAAATTAAGAATGAGTCATCATGAAGTGCATGTCCGGAAAATGCGAGTGGGCATCAATGATCAAAATGTAGCGCAGTACTACCTCGATTCGGCCGAGGGCTCAATACATATGAACGCATTGATTGGCAGTCGTATCTCGTTAAGCTTTGATGGGCAAATCAACTGTATTCATTGCGGCCGGAAAACCAAAAAAACGTTCAACCAAGGTGCATGCTTTCCTTGTTTTCGCAGCCTTGCGCAATGCGACACCTGCATAATCAAACCTGAGCAGTGTCACTTTGAGCACGGCACTTGTCGAGAACCTGATTGGGGGCAGGCGAACTGTATGCAAGATCACTTTGTATATCTAGCAAACACTGGCGTAGTCAAGGTCGGTATTACGCGCCATGTCAGTAATGGTGTCTCTTCTCGCTGGATTGACCAAGGTGCAACACAAGCATTGCCGATTTTTAAAGTAAAAAGCCGCAAGGTCAGCGGGTTGGTTGAGATAGAAATTGCCAAATATATCTCGGATAAAACCAATTGGCGCACGATGTTGAAAGGCGGTTATCCAGCAGTCGACCTGATTGAATTTTGGGCACAGTTACGAGAAAAAGTGAAAAACAGTATCGATGCGATTACCCAAGAAATAGGATTGCAATCACTTACTGAGCTGGACATGCCTGCGCTGGACATTGATTTCCCTGTTCGACGATTTCCCGAAAAAATTAAGTCACTCAATTTTGACAAAGCACCTAACATAGAAGGCGACTTACTTGGCATAAAAGGCCAGTATTTGCTACTGGATGGTGACAGAGTGTTGAATTTGCGAAATGCATCAGGGTACAACATTTCTCTATCGTCCTTTGCAGCCTGATCTGTTAATAAGAGCGCATGTAAATAAGAGCATATTTGATTTGGAGTATATATGGTGAAACCAGCCTTAGCTTGTCTACTACTGGCAACGGTCTTATGTGCACAAAAAGCCCATAGCAACCCCACTATCACCTTTGTAGAAGAAAGCACAACTGACTTACCGACTACTGTCGTGTTTGTCGATGATCACGAGCAGCTTGATGGGTATGTGGGCGAGTTGAATGAAAAGAGTGAAGGTAAAATCGCTACGCTCATCGAACTCAATAATTTTACTGCGGAAGTCAATGAAGTACTGCACTTGCAGTTGGTTGCGGACAAAACACATCTATTGCTCGTGGGTAGTCGTCAAGATCAATCGTTCTCATCACCCAAGCTACAGGATTTGGGCGGCATAATTGCTGCAGCACTGCAGTCCACTGAAAAAGACGTCAATGCTACCATCGTAATTGATAATTTAGACACTGAGGAATCAACTCCTGCAGCTCATGTCGCGCACGGCTATCATCTTAGAGATTATTTTTTCGATAAGTACAAGGCGATTAAGCGAGGCGGGTATTCTACGCTTGAGTTCGTAACACTTGATGCAGCAACTGCAGCAGCTGCAGAAAGTAAGTACGATGACGATTTACGCTATGTGGCAGAAGGCGTCCATCTGGCGCGAAACCTTGCGTCTGAGCCTGGGAAGAGCCTTTATCCTGTCGAGTTTGTTGCACGTGTGAAAGCACAATTAAAAGGACTCAAAAACCTAAAAATTCGCGTGCTCAATGTCAGAGACATGGAGAAACTCAATATGGGCGCATTGCTTGGCGTAGGGCAGGGCTCCATACATGAACCCAGACTACTCATCGTCGAATACATGGGCGGTGAAAAAGATGCACCGCCAATTGCGCTAGCGGGCAAAGGCGTGACCTTTGACACGGGTGGAATAAGTTTAAAACCCAATGCTAACATGTGGCAGATGAAATCTGA
>JBCDMA010000296.1:0-4900 GCA_038744645.1 Pseudomonadota bacterium
ATCGACAATGACCACCGACGCAGATGTCGCTTGATAGCGAATAGTGGCAGCTTTGATTTCTCGATACGCCAATGCTTGTATTCGCTGATCAATGGTCAATTGCAGATCTTCGGCTATTTTCCCCGCTTCCTGTTCAATGATTTCGATCTGCTTTCCTTGTGCATTTCTTCGTATTCTGCGCTTATCAGGTGTCCCCGTTAGATGCGTATTGTAAAGTTTTTCAATGCCTTCCTGTCCAATGTCATCGACATCGGTAAAGCCGACAATATGCGCTGACACTTCACCCATTGGATAATATCGTTTTGACTCGTCTCGCAGGTACACACCAGGCAGTTTCAAGTTCTTTACAAAATCTGACATGGCCGGTGTTAACTGGAGCTTTAAATATACAAAACGTCTGTTTGGATCGCTGACTCTGGATTTCAATTTATCTACGTCAGTTTCAAGTACTCTTGCCAACGCTTGCCAGCGTGGATGGTCCTCAAAGGCGTTTTTTTTGTGTATTTCTTTTGGGTCGGCAAATATCGCTTTTGCGGGAATAGACACAGCGAGCTGCTGACCATTTCGATCGGTGATCAAACCACGATAATTAACATTGTCCCGTACTCGTACTGTGCGATTATCACCGCGCTCTATTAACATGCCCGGTTCGATGACTTGAAGATATGCTGCCCTCCCAGCAATACTTAAAAACACGGCAACTACCAGCACCAACACTAACGCAAAGCGCCAATGCACAAGCATTGGCGACGCCTTGGTCTTTGCATAAGCGCCATTGTTCTTTTGACCTTTTTGACGCCTAATTTTTTGTTCGCTGTTGCGCGTGGACATCTACCTTTCTCTAATCATTACAACTTCATCATTCTTCGGACGGTACATACCGAGATCTTTCTCTACTTGACGTTCAATGCGGTTATGTTCTGTTAACGCGTTTTGTTCGATCAGCAAATGTCGCCATTCAACATCTAGCTTATCCTTTTGCTGAATTAGCTCCTCATGCACAATCAACAACTCTCTGTTTTTATGGCTTGCCACAACCACCGCAAGCGCTGAACCAATTACGGCCAAATAAAGCAACACCATAAACAAATGGCGACTCATGTCAGATGCAATTAACATCATCAGATTAAAACGCGTTTTTTCTGTTCGTTGATTCATAGCTTTTCCGCAATCCGAAGCACTGCACTTCGCGCCCTTGGATTAACCGCAATTTCAGACGACGTCGCTTTTATCGCCTTTCCAATGAGCCTGTATTCCTTGTCTTTATCGATTTCATCTTGTGTTACAGGCAGCCCAGGCGGAAACTGCTTTCCTTGACTTTTTGATTTTAAAAAACGCTTCACGATTCTATCTTCAAGACTATGAAAACAAATGATGACTAAACGCCCGCCGGAACGCAACAACTTCCCACATGATACCAGCGCTGCTTCAAGCTCCTGTAGCTCGGCATTGATGTAGATGCGTATTGCTTGGAATGATCTCGTTGCAGGATGTTTGTGTTTATCTTTGACAGGAATTGCATCCACGATTAAATCAACGAGTTCCAATGTCTTTGTCAACGGCACCTCTTGACGATAACTTACAATCGATCGTGCGATCCGTTTGGCAAACTTTTCCTCACCTAAGGTGCGCAGGACCCAAGCGATATCTTTCTCATCAGCAGTATTAAGCCATTCTGCTGCGCTTTGGCCTTGAGACTGATCCATACGCATGTCCAAAGGGCCATCTTTCATGAAGCTAAAACCGCGTTCAGCGTCATCCAATTGTGGAGAAGATACACCGATATCCAGCAGTATGCCGTCAATGCAGTTATGTAGTTTTTCTTCATAAAGCGCATCGCCCATGCGAGAAAAAGGGGAATGTATTATTGTGAATCTGTTATCAACGAAGTTTTTTTTTGCGTGCTGTATTGCAGCTACATCTCTATCAAACGCGATTAATCGTCCTGCGTCAGACAAGTGACTCAAGATTGCACTACTGTGTCCACCTCGACCAAAGGTACCATCCACATAAACACCACTTTCTTTGATTTCCAACCCTTGAAGTGCTTCATTAAGTAAAACTGAGGAATGTGTAAAGGCATCAGAAGTCACAGAGAGAATTCCTGCAACCGCTCAGACTGCTCAAAATTCCCTTTTTGGCCGATATCGAAGTCATCTGCGATCTGCTGTTTCCAGCTGTCTGCATCCCAAATTTCCATTCGATTGTACATGCCAACGAGCATAATCGCTTTATCAAGTTGCAAGTAATCTCTTAGACTAGGTGCGATCAGTACTCGACCGCTTTTATCCATCTCACTGTCAGAAGCATAGCCGAGCATAAGGCGCTGTATAGCGCGCTCGGTTTGATTCATGGAGGAGAATTTACGAAGTTGTTGCTCGAGAACTTCCCATTCGGGAAGAGGGTATAGCAGCAGACATTTTTGTGTAAAATCAACAGTGCACACCAGTTGTCCCTGACAATCATCTATCAAGCGCTGCCGATATTTGGTTGGTATCGCCAATCGGCCTTTGCTGTCAAGATTGATTGCGTTAGCGCCGCGGAACATCCCCTAGCCTGTCATTTATTTTTAATGTATTTAGTAGCTATTATTTTTATTTTTTTCGTAACTGGTTGCCCTATACAAAAATTGCTTTGTCTGCTACTGCACCCCACTTTTTTGCAATTCTCGCCACAAAACCCCACTTTGTCAACCACTTTTGTTCAAAGAATGTAAAAATGTGCTCGTTTAGCATTTTTCACCAATAGCGAAAATACGAACTGGGCAGACCAAAAGCATGCGTGTATGGCTTATTTTTACTGGGCTGACGATGCAACAATGATCATTAAAGTGGCTGGAAAATTACTAGGCCGAGTTAACAACCTGATCGCGCGATTCATAATAATTGGTGGACGTTTTGGGAAATCGACCTTTTGCGTTCAGACAAATAAAGGCTAAAACGAGAAAGCCAAGGCAGTTGCATTTAGAAGTGATGCGTGGCCTTGGCTTTCGTAGGCATAAAACAGTATTGGTGAGAAAAATATAGCCTATGCTGTTGGTGTCTCTTGAGTGTTCTGCTGTGCAGCTTGCTCAGCAGGCATGATTTGAATAGCTTGAATTGGGTTTTCCGTTTTATTAGATAGTTCAACGAGACGGTTCAATTGTCCCAGCGAAAGCATCGATGAGTAACACGCACCCAAAAAGCCTGCTTTGTGTAGCGCTAGCACTTTTTCATCATCAAGATCCAACAAACGTTTTTCATTGATCGTCAAAATGCCTGTTACATTCCGTGTATTTCCGGAGACATAGCGTACTTTCAAATGTATTTCTTCCAGTAAATCGAGTTCAGTTAACTGTTTTATGAACCGCTGATTTTGCACTTCACTGTTAGCAAGTTCTGACAAGAATTGCTGACGTTTGACCAGTAGCTCGCTAGGTTCACCGTTTTCAGTAAAGAGCCTCTCACCATCTTCGGTAAACATTGAAGAACTCTCATCGACAAATATACCTAATTTGTCGCCGTCAGGTCGGATGTCAAAAGGATATCGCTGAATATTCAGCGGGATGTGTGGGCCAAGCCACTTGTCTTCAACCCAAAATAAATTGCTGCCTGGCTCAAGTCCCAACATAGCAACCGAGTGCACATTTTGTGATTGAGGGTCTCGAATAAACACGACGGGCAATACATTTGCCAACTGCGCATATTCTCTGATGGTAGCGGCTGCAAGATGCGTATTGGAAGCAAAAGAAAAGTCAGGCTGTAATGTGACTTTTAGATCCGCATGCTTTGCTCTGTCTAGGGGGGTATAAGTAATTGCCATTCTCTATCTCATCGTTGGTTTTAAAAGCAAGGCATTGCCCATTAGTATCAGCATTGCTTTGTGGTTTGGTTTCGATGACTGCGCGCTGTAGGTAAAGAGCGTCGACAAGCCCGTTGTATTTTATCGTTGTTGCGCATATTCACACGCCGGTATTATCGTATAAAGCCTTGCGAAAGTCACTCAATGACTGGCTAAACTGTTAAACCGCTAAATGCAAAAACTATAGGGACATACTGGGGGATTGAACGTGTTGCTCGAGGAAAAATGACAGTGTATTTAACATTTGTTCGTGTAAAGGATTGGCTTGCGGTACGGCGCATTCTTCGCGCACATCCACCATGGACTTTTTGAAATTCATGGTATTGATTTGATACTGACTTAAGGGTAAATCCGCATGGCAAAGTGCATAGCTTTCATCAATCTTAAAAATGGTGTGTTCACCGTTAAGCGAACGCGTTAACCATTCTATCCCTGAGAACAAGGTTGTTGTATCGGCGATAGAGTGAGCCGCAAAGACAGGTAAGCTGACATCCTTTGTTTCAAGGATTTCTCTGATATCGTAAATAATGTCCATTAAAACCAAACCAGCATAACTCGCAACTTTCGGGTACTTATATGGATTGGGTCCTTCTGTTTCATATTGACCATCTAACCACTTGGCCAGTGTTTTAATGCCCCAGATGCGTGACATACTTTCTGCGTTTGATGACAATTCTAGCGCGCCCGAAAACGTTAATAAGGCAGTCACTGATTCAGGATGTTGAATACTGTACCAGGTTGCAAAAGCGGCACCGGTGCTAAAGCCTCCAACAATGACGGAGTTATCCGATGGCGTGATAGTTTGCATTACCTCATTTACGTGTTGATACCACCGTTCCTTTAATGCACTGTCCTGCATATCTGCATCGGCGTCGAGTTTGCCGTGACCGGGTGTGAGCGGAACGACAACGGTAAATTGTAATCGATGCAGATGCTCAGCAATGCTTCTTATAAAAAATGGACTGTCGCTCAGTCCGTGAAACAATACCACAACACCTTTGCTATCCATTGATTGCAGCACGTACGGTGCATTACCTTCGTTCTTTAGTTTTGGCGAGCA
>JBCDMA010000297.1:0-4890 GCA_038744645.1 Pseudomonadota bacterium
GCCTGACCCGCGTAGAGTTGGGTTTTTGTGGTTTTTGATATGGGTATGTCTTGCATCGATACATCATAAAATACCTCCACCTTCCCTTCTGCGACAGAAACGCGATGTTGGTGAGGAGACTGTTGCACATCAAAAGCCGTACCCAGTGCGGTAACAGTAAGATTTCCTGTTTTAACTGAAAATGGTCGATGTGCGTCCCGCGCGACATCAACATAGACTGACCCTGCGACCAACTCCACCGTTCTTGTTCCCTCGCGAAATATTGCATTTACTTTTGATGCCGCACCAACCGTCATTGACGTTCCATCGGACAACAAGAATTCTTCAGTTTCACCAATGCCCGTTTCATAAGTGTTAGTGCTCACCATAACCTCTGGTTCAGTTGTCACATCAGGATTTGAAAGAAGCGTTATGACGCTTAATAAAACGAAAAATGCTGCAAGCGAGAAAGATGCAATTTGCCACTTGTGGTATGAAAAGAGAGAGGATAGATAATCCGTGAAATCAGTCAGCTTTTCGGCAAGCGTTGGCGCATGAACTTGAATATCAAAATCATCATCGTCAAGGCATAAAAAAGCATCTCGAAGAGTGACTGCCTGGTCAAAAATGTCTTTGTTTCTTGGACTCTCCTTAATCCATCTTTCGAATTCATCCAGTGTTTGCTGAGTGACATCGGGATCATCTAGCTTCAAGAGCCAGGTATGAGCCATCTCAAGACGTGCTTTCGTTTCTGGTCTTATTTCTTTATTCATAAGGTAAGTATTCATCTAATCATACCTCGTTATCATCGACAAAAAGTGCGCTGATCTCAGCGTGTGCAGAGGCTATGTATTTGGTAACCATTGGGCGACTAATTTTTAGTCGACGCGCAATTTCTTTGTGTGTGATACCTTCCATTCGGTAGAGCATGATGGCCCTTCTTTTTTTATCAGGCATCTTTTTTAACACCTCGTTAATAGCGCGCAACTGCTCTCTCGCTAATATGACGGTTTCAGGTGATGAATGGCTACCCTTTTGAGAAAAATACAAATGCTCAACTTCAAAATCGTACTTGGAACGGGAATGTTGAGACTTCAGCGAATCATGCATTAAATTGCGCGCAGTACGCCACATGAACGCCTTGAGATTTTTAATTGTACTGACATCGACCTTTTCAATTACTTGTTGAAATGCTTGCTGAGATACGTCATCAGGATCGGGTGGACCATCACCGTACATTTTGCGCAACGCAGCTGATAGATTTTTGGCGTAACTTTTATACAGGCTTTCAACTTGCGGCGTATGCAACGACACGTCTTCTAGTGCGTCATCCGATGTTGTCTTCTGTTGAATTTTGCCCATTGGTATCGACAATTCTTTCACTCTTTAATCAGATTTTTTCTAATCTTCTTGTGTTAATACAATCTTGTTGTCCGAAATATCTGCTTGTAGCGAATGAACAGAGGCGATAGTTCGAATAACAGCTTCAATATTCGAGGTATCAAATGTACCGCGCAGTCTTAATGAGTCTGCAGGTATCCATTGATCCAATAAAATGGGTTTGGCAGAGAATCGATTGAGTTCAGCTATGACCTCATTTAATGTCTCTCCTTGGTAACTGATCTTTCCTTTACGCCATTGTGCGATAGCCGACACGCTGCCTCCTTGCTCTGCTTTAAGACCGGAGGCGACGCTCGCGAAGGCCTGCTGACCGGCATCCAGAGTGAGCATTGCGTTTGCTCGGCTCGCTTTATTTGCGATGTAATACGGAAAAGAGACATCTACAACGCCACTTTCTACCGCAGCGCGAAACACATCATTATCCCTAGATACTTCAAAAGAAGTGCCCAATACTGACACAATAAAATCGTCAGCATAGACAACAAATGGGCGCTTTTCGTCTTTAGTAACATCGAAGAAAACCGCACCTTTCTCAAGCTCTATACGTCTTTGTGTATCAGAAAGAGTTGCTTTTATTGATGTGTCGGCGCTCAGTATAAGTATCGACCCATCCTCTAATTGAATGGTTTTAATTTCGGCAGTTTGACTTGCAAAAGCTGTCGCTTTTGCATTTGAGCTAGAAGGTTGTTCAAGGGGCTGAAAGGAGAAAAAGGCCACAACAACAAAAATGAAAGCCGCCACTCCTGCGCCTACCAAATGCGTTGCAGACAATGTATCAAGTAACCTGCTTTTCCAAAACAAAAGAAAATCGTTCTTTCTACGAACCTCATGAGATTGTTTTAGTGGTGAGGTGAGCGGGGCCTCAAGACCTTCAAGTGCTTGCCAGAAAGAAAGCGCTTCTTTGTATGCTTTTTGATGCGTGTGTGAATGCGCTAACCATCGTTCAAACTCAGTAGAAATCTTTTCAGATACCTCTTCCCGATACAGCGCTTCACGCCATTGATGTGCTTCTTTTAACGCTTGTTGATAAGATCCTTGTTCAATCATCTTTTTTCCTTATCAAGCGTTTTGTTCTCATCTCGGTTTTCATTCGGCCTGATTACATTGTTAAGCTCAAGCGTCGCTTTTGCGATATGTTCAGACGCGGTCGCCCTGCTGATGCCCAAGTGACTAGCCACCTGAGTGATATTCAGCCCTTTAAATCGGTTTAACATAAATGCTTGGCGGCGCTTATGCGGCATACCATCTATTGCAATTTTCAACAATGCAATGTGTTCTTGTGCAATAGAGACTCTTTCTGGGTCAGAATCGTCGGTTAAATGCAGCAAAACATCCTGCGGTTCCGAGGATTTTTTCGGGTTCATTAGATTTTCTTTTCGGACGAGCGTGAAAAACAGATTTCTGGCAGACTGAAATAAGTAACTTTTTAAATCTTGAATATCATCGATATCTTTTCTTTGCAGCAGATTATTGAACGCTGTTTGCGTCACATCGTCGGGATCCGGAGGACCATCGCCATACATGGCGCGCAACCGCTTAGATAAACAAGGCGCAAAATTTATATAAAGTTCGCTCAATCGCGCATTTATCGTCAGGTGTTTCTTAGTGACTGAAACAGGCCCTGTTTTGACATTGACGGATTCCTTCAGCTGGATGTGATTTTCACGATCAATGCGCTTCGTCAATTTGATTTTTCCCTACCGCTTGTTTAATTATTATAATGCGTCTTGTTCGTGTTAGTTTAACAAAACTTAGTGCAAAAGGAGTGTTTAAAATTAATCCATCGCAGTCAAAGGTCTTGGCGACACTTTATCGAGATTATGCTAAAGAATTATCCCATGGGCTGCGAGCACACTTTGGTGATGGTCCACCCGATCCTGATGATGTGATGCAAGAAGCATTTCGTAAGGTCGTCGAAAGAGGTGATCTGTCTACAATAAAAAACTTAAAAGCATTCATTTGGCGCACCGCACGCAACATCGTACTGACGACTAAAACACAGGAAAAACAACGCTCAAAATATGATTTTGAAATAGAGAACTTATTTTTTCCTCTGCGAAGTGGCAATTCCACGCTCGAAACAGTCATTATTGAAAGAGAACAATTAAAAGCGATCAATGATTTGCTACGTACCATGCCAAGAAATAGACGTTTGTCCTTTTATCTTTATCGAATCGAGGGATTTACTTTGACTCAAGTGGGTGAAAAATTGGGCATTACGCGTACTGCTGTTTCAAAACACCTTGCCAAAGCAGAAGCACAAATCAATATGCTTTTTCTCAATACTGACGGTAAATGACTAATATGGAGAAAACACTCGATACAAAAACACAACGCGCGCTCGAGGAAGCGCATCAGTGGTTGATCTTGATGGAAGATCCGGAAAAAACGATTGAGGAAGAAACACGCTTTAAACAATGGCTCAATGCTGACGATCTTAATGCCAATATGTACGATCGAGCAGTTACGGTAAAAGCCGCAGTGTCGACATTAACGCCACCAGATATTGATGAAGATTTACGGTGGATGCCCTCGCCCACTCGTCACGAAAACATGATCGTTCGATTTTGGCGATCTGTCTCAAACACGGACAAACGCCTGGTCTTTGGGGGCGCCTTCGCCACCATTGCGCTTTTAATTCTCGCGATTAGCACTTTACAAGACTACTCATCAGACGTACCACAGAAATCAATCGTTGTGCATTATGAAAGTGATATTGGCGAAACGAAGACGATAGAACTGATAGATGGCACAGTGGTAACACTTGGAGCAAAATCTGCAATCAGTACGGCATTTACTCAAGAACGTCGTGTCGTTAATCTGATCGAAGGTTCAGCTTATTTTGATGTTGTGTCCGATGTAACGCGACCATTTAGTGTGAAAACAGATGACTTAATCGCCAAAGCTGTAGGTACTAGCTTCGATGTTCGAAACAGCGCTGGTATTTACCGCGTAGCAGTCGAAGAAGGACGCGTCGAAGTGGGTTATCCAATCATTATCGATGGCAAGTCAACCACCATTATTGAAAAACAAGTATTAAATGTTGGTCAAGGAATTGCAGCTTCGCAAAGCGAAGGTTTGCAAGCGGTTACCGCTCTGGACATATCAGCAATAGCCGCATGGCGAGAAGGACGCTTTGTTTATAGCGGTGCTTCGGTGTCAGAATTCGTCGGCGATGTAAACCGATATTCAAGCGTTCCAATTAGAATTTCAGACCAGTATCCCGAAATGAAAACCCTTAAAATCAGTGGCGTTTTTCTAAGCCGTGATGCAGAGCAATTGCTACTCCAACTCACTGATATTCATCCAATTAAGATTGATAGAACTGATCCATCTTTCATAATGCTTTCGCTTAAAACCGGCGGGAATTAAAGCCTAATAAAGATTCTTACATTTTTTTTGGCCGCTTGGTGTCCTTTTTTCCTTTTCGACAGTCATTGGACTAGTAATGCGATTGATTCTCGATTGCATAAGGCCTCGAAAATGGAAAATAACAATGAAAACTAAGCA
>JBCDMA010000298.1:0-4873 GCA_038744645.1 Pseudomonadota bacterium
ATTCAGTTTGATAAGCAAGACCCCATTGGACAAAACGACCTAGCCGGTATCAAAGACATTGCGCTTGAATCAGCGCTTACAACGATCATGGATTGCGAAGATTCAGTAGCTGCAGTTGATGCAGAAGACAAAACTCTAGTGTACAAGAACTGGCTTGGTCTAATGTTGGGTAACTTGAACCTGACAATGAACAAAAACGGTAAATCATTCACAAGAAACATGGAAGATGATCGCACTTACACTGGGCCAAACGGCGCTGAAGCTGCGCTTTCTGGAAGAAGTCTAATGTTTGTCAGAAACGTTGGACACCTTATGCAAAACGATGCGATCTTGCTTGATGAAGAGCCCATATACGAAGGGCTCATGGATGGCGTTATCACAAGCCTCATTGCAAAACAAGACGTGTTGGGCAACGGCAAATACAAGAATTCAAAATACGGCAGTATTTACATCGTAAAACCGAAAATGCATGGGCCCGAAGAAGTCGCCTTTACCGACCAAATTTTCTCGCGCGTAGAAACATTACTTGGGTTAGAAACGAATACCCTTAAAGTCGGTATTATGGATGAAGAGCGACGCACCAGTATTAATCTTTCTGCGTGCATTGCGGCAGCGAAAGAAAGAGTCGTATTTATTAACACAGGATTTTTAGACCGCACTGGCGATGAAATACATACCTCAATGCTGAAAGGCCCTTTTGCAATGAAAGCAGAGCTTAAACAACGCAAATGGATTAACGCCTATGAAAAAGCAAATGTCAGCATCGGTTTAAGCAGCGGGTTGTCCGGCAAAGCGCAGATTGGTAAAGGTATGTGGCCAATTCCAGATCAAATGGCAAATATGTTGGATGCAAAAATTGGTCATCCAAAATCAGGGGCAAACACAGCATGGGTCCCGTCACCTACGGCCGCAACACTTCATGCGCTGCATTACCATGATGTTGATGTATTCGGTATCCAAAAGTCACTCTCAAGCGAGACTGAAGATCTCGTCGACGATATTTTAGATATTCCATTATTGATCGATAAATCGACACTTACCGATGAGCAAATTCAACGTGAATTAGACAACAATGTGCAGGGCATTCTGGGCTATGTTGTTAGATGGGTGCACCAGGGCATAGGCTGTTCCAAAGTACCAGATATTAATAACGTAGGACTGATGGAAGACAGAGCAACACTGCGGATTTCAAGCCAGCATATTGCCAACTGGCTTCATCACGGCTTGGTGACCGAAGCACAAGTTGACGAAAGCTTGGCGCGCATGGCGAAACTCGTTGATGAACAAAACGGCAATGACCCTGAATACATCAAGATGACTCCGGATGTTGAATCTTCAATCGGTTATCAAGCTGCACGCGACCTAATTATTCTGGGTAAAGAGCAGCCCAATGGCTACACAGAACCCTTGTTGCACGTGAGACGCAAGGAAATGAAAGCTAAAACTGACGCATAAATCGACACGCTATTCAGTTAAACGAAATGCAATACGACTGAATAATAGTTAAAAATTAAGTTACAAATAATGATATTGGTTGATCTAGCGATAAGAAAGGTTTACCTTTTGAACACAAAGATATTGAGGATATTATGAATAAATCAGGAAAGAACACAATTCTCCTCTCAAACCTGTCAGCGATGTTGCACGGGTAATGTCTGCTATGTTTCTAAAACCCGTGCCTTGCACGGGTTTTTTTTTATAATGATTTAAATCGTCAACCGCAGTGTATGTTGACAGTGTTCACTTGAGGCTCATGAGGACGAAATAATGAATCCAGACGTAGAAGCTAAAAATGCAAGTACAAATAATGTAATCATATTTGATACAACTCTTCGAGATGGTGAGCAAGCACTACCGGCAAGTCTCAGCATGAGAGAAAAATTGCAAATAGCGCTCATGCTGGAACGACTCGGCGTTGATATCATTGAAGCTGGCTTTCCAGTCTCGTCACCGGGTGATTTTGAGTCTGTAAAACTCATTGCGAATGAAGTGAAAAATTCCACAGTATGCGGGCTTTCGCGTGCCATGGAAAAAGATATTGATGCCTGCGGCGAAGCACTTAAACATGCGGCTCGCCCTCGAATTCATACCTTTATCGCCACATCTGACATACACGTCTCGAATAAACTTCGTAAATCTCAAGATGAAATTGTAGAGATGGCTATACATGCAGTAAAGCATGCAAGAAGGTATACTGACAATGTGGAATTTAGTTGCGAAGACGCTGGCAGAACGCATATTGACTATCTCTGTCGCATGGTCGAAGCAGCAATACGTGCCGGCGCAACCACGGTCAACATACCGGACACTGTCGGATACACCGTTCCTTCGGAATTTGGCGGCATTATTGAATCACTTTTTCACCGTGTACCCAATATCGACAAAGCCATCATCTCAGTTCACTGTCACAACGACCTTGGCCTTGCTGTTGCAAACTCTTTGGCAGCGGTACAAGCAGGCGCAAGACAGGTGGAATGCACTATCAACGGTATCGGTGAACGCGCGGGTAATTGCTCGTTGGAAGAAATCGTAATGACGCTTCGCACTAGAGAGCAGTTGCTTGGACTAAGCACTAATCTCAACACCCAAGAGATTTCCAAAGCGTCGAAATTGGTCAGTCAGCTTTGCAATATGCCGGTTCAATCAAACAAGGCGATTGTTGGCGCAAATGCCTTTAGTCACAGTTCGGGCATTCATCAGGACGGCGTGCTTAAACAACAAAACACCTACGAAATCATGACCCCGGAAAGCGTTGGGATAAACAAGAACAATTTGAATATGACAAGCCGTTCAGGTCGACACGTCATAAAACATCGGCTGCATGAACTTGGCTATTTAGACAGTGAGTATGATCTTGACCACGTGTATACCTCATTTTTGAAACTCGCAGATAAGAAAGGTCAAGTATTCGATTACGATCTCGAAGCATTAATCTTTTTTGACCAACAGAAACACGAAGATGCTTACTATAAATTAACCTATCTGCATGCAACTAGCGGTCAAAAAATAATCCCGTCTGCAACCGTAACTCTTTCGGTGGGCGGTAATGAAGTGACACAAGCAGCGACAGGCAATGGACCGGTTGATGCAGCATATAACGCCATTATTCGAGCAATTAATGGTGACGAATTAAAAGTAGTGGATTTTAAGCTTGACTCTAAAGGTGAAGGTGCAGATGCATTAGCACAGGTAAGTGTCATCATAGAGTATAAACACCGGCGATTCCACGGCATCGGTCTTGCTACCGATATCGTTGAAGCGGGCGTAAAAGCACTCATATTTGTGCTGAATAATACCCATCTTGCTGACCAAATAGACGAGCAAAAAAACCAACGATTAGCGGGAGTATAAGGATTGCAGAAATTCAACATAGCAGTATTAGCAGGCGATGGCATTGGTCCTGAAACCATGCAAGAAGCATATAAAGTGCTTGATGCAATAGAACAGAAATTTGATGTCAGCCTCGCACGCACCGATTATCCTGTTGGAGGCTTTGCCATAGACCATCATGGCGAAGCATTGCCACCACAGACGCTGCAAGGATGTGAACAATCGGACGCTATCTTATTCGGCTCTATAGGTGGTCCTAAATGGGACACGTTACCGCTTGAAAAGCGCCCAGAACGCGCTGCGTTATTAACATTGCGAAGCCACTTTGACTTATTCAGTAATTTGCGACCTGCGAAAATCTACCCTGATTTAGCGCACCTTTCACCCTTGCGCGAGGACATCGCCAAGAATAACGTCGATGTACTCGTTGTTCGAGAGCTGACATCGGGCATCTACTTTGGCCAACCAAAAGGACTTGAAGGTGAAGGGGAATCGCAAAACGCATTTGATACCATGCGTTATAGCCGAGCGGAAATAAGACGCATTGCGCATTCTGCTTTCTCTGCGGCCAGTAAACGCAATAACAAAGTAACCTCGGTTGATAAAGCCAATGTGCTGGTGACCAGCAGATTGTGGCGAGAAGTGGTTGAAGAGGTAAGTCAAGATTATCCCAGCGTTACGTTAGAGCATATTTACATTGACAACGCGACCATGCAATTAATCGTGAACCCCGGTCAATTTGACGTACTTTTATGTTCCAATTTATTTGGTGACATTTTGTCAGACGAGTGCGCAATGATCACCGGTTCAATGGGCCTTCTTCCCTCGGCAAGCATCAATGCAGGCAATTTTGGCATGTATGAACCCGCTGGTGGCTCAGCCCCAGATATTGCAGGTAAAGGCATTGCAAATCCGATTGCGCAAATACTATCAGCATCAATGTTACTGCGGTACAGCTTGGGACTAAGTGCAGCAGCAGATGCTATCGATACTGCTGTTGTAAAAACACTTCAAGACGGTGTACTGACAGCAGAACTGTTATCTGATGATAAAAAAGACACTGCAAAATCAACATCAGAAGTAGGTGACTACGTAACGAAACAATTGCTCGCGTCAACTTGATAGAAACCTCGTTTTCATGAATCAGTTTCGAAGTAAGGAATGTAATTATGGGTAAAACTCTTTATCAAAAAGTCCTCGAACAACATGTAGTTGATAAGGTTGGTGACGATCTCGTGCTCTATATTGATCGCCACTTGATACACGAAGTGACATCGCCACAAGCGTTTGCCGGACTTGACGAGAAAAACCGAAAAGTGCGTCGTCCCGACCTTACGTTTGGAACGATGGATCATAGTATTTCTACGCAATCACTTGCGCTTGATGCATGTGGTCCACAAAATGAACTTCAGCTTAGGACACTTGCTGCTAACTGCGCAGCACAGGGCATTAATTTATGGCCGGTAGGGCATAAGAATCAAGGGATCGTACACGTCATTGGTCCACAGTTAGGGTTGATTTTACCGGGAACAACAGTTGTGTG
>JBCDMA010000299.1:0-4800 GCA_038744645.1 Pseudomonadota bacterium
TCCCATTGGAATTGGCTCCAATATCATTCGTTCTATAAGGGAATTCACCGAGCAATATCCCAAAGTCACGATTGAGGTTTCATTGTCTGACAGATATGAGGATGCGGTGAAGGGGGAATGGGACATCGTAGTCAGAATTGGAGAGTTGAGTGATAGCTCGTTTGTTGCGAAGTTTTTATGCCAAACCAAGTTTAGTCTATGTGCGGCTCCAAGTTATCTGGAGCGAAAAGGTACACCCCAAAGTTTAGATGCGCTGCGTGAGCATGACGCCATATTGTATCGATTGCATACTGGAAAACTCAGGAATTGGGAATTCACTCGAGAGAAAGGCGATAACATTCAAATGTCACCAAACCCGGTGGCAATATTCAATGACGGCCGTTCATTTATTGATTCGATTATCTCAGGTTTAGGTATTGCTCAAATCTATGATAAATCGGTTAGCGTGGCACTTGAAAAAGGTGAGCTTGTTGAGCTTTTCCCTGAACACGCAAGACCAGGTGCACCTGTGAATGCGCTGATACCTAGTGGCCGAGTGATGCCCGCTAAAACGAAGGTTTTCATTGAATTTTTAAAACAGAAACTTGGTTAAAGAGCGTTAGGTTCTCGCAAATCCGAAAATGTTTAATAGAATTAAAGCAAACAATGGAGACCCTACAATGAACGCTTGTGAAAGAAGCGACTACATAGAAATCTTTTGTATGTACCGGTATCAAATTACTATTACATTGAAGTCCGGAGAGATCGTAAATGGCGCTGCAACCGACACTAAAATAGATGAGAAAAAACGAGAGGGTATTTTAGTAAACACAAAAGACCATTCGCGTTTTATCGCCCTCGCTGAGATATCAACTATAAAGGTTAATAACAGCAACCCTCACATATCCACATTACAATTCGACTAGCTTTATCCAGAATAATGACAAAAAATGTGCCTTGTAATATAAGAGACAATGCGATCAAGCCAACAGATATACAATTAACGAATGCGTCAAGCTTCTATTTGCCTTAATGCGTCTATAGTCCGGCTTTGTCACATCTTTCCATGTATGACTGATACGTTAAATTGCTAAATGCATTTGAACGCTATGGTAACGAAACTACAAAAAAACCAACCCAAGAGAGAGAATAATGGTATTCCTTCTCTTGAGTTGCTCCAGTCAGGGGATGGGATGCTAGGATCTGATGATCAATTTATTCAGCTTCTAGCTGGGCGTCAGTTTTACCTTTGATGCCACCCCAGTTGTTGTCAGCAGTATTGATAAACCCTGGGATATCCGTAACCCAACGTTTTTGAACGTCTGCATTCAAGTTCAAGTAAAGTTTATTATCAACGATTTTGAACGCTTCTGGGTCAGTGTCAAACTTGCGCTCCATCGTAACGCCGAAGGCACAAAAACCACCATACTGAGGCGCGTATTTTTCTGGGTTTTCGCGGAATAAATCTCGATTGTCAGCGCTCGAAAATTGGTAAATTGCGTTCTTGTAAGTTGCGGTGTACTTAGAATTACCTTTAAGTGCTTGATTATCGGTAAAATACGAAACAGTATCGTATCCTTTGATAGCGACATCGTTGTTGTTTGCGTTTACATCAATATCCGCTGCAATTGAAAGCGCGCTATAAGAAACAGTTATTACCAATGCAAGTGCTTTGAATACTTTAGAAATTTTCATAGTAGTGTCCTCTTAATTAAAGTTGGGCGGCTAAAGCCACCACGTTGTTGGTACAAGGAATAAGATAAGTGTTTGGTATAATTAATTGGATCAATTAGTCTTTAAAAATATACAAATCGTCCAGAAAAGGTAATTTTGGATACACTAGCGACTATTTTTCAGCGATTCAGTCTACATGCTGAGGTGTTTTTTGCAGGCAACCTGTGCAACCTAACTGACTTTGATTCACAAGGTAAAAAGCAAGGGCACCTTCATTTATTGAATGCTGGCAGCCTTAACTTAATCGACAGTCATGGCAACGCAAATCGCATTTCAAGCAGCAGTATTTTGTTTTTTCCGGGCGGCAAGCAGCACAGATTAGTGCCTGACCCAGCAACGGGCGCTGACTTGGTTTGTGCCAACATTGAATACAAGGATCCCGCTGCCAATCCTCTTGTTCACGCATTACCGAATTGTTTAATTTATAAATTTGATGAGTTTCCAAGGTTGAAAGAAACCGCACAATGGCTATTTGAAGAAGCCTTTAGCGAGAAGAGCGGACGGCTTACCTTGATAGACAGGCTCTGTGACATTCTCATTATTCAAGTATTGCGTGAGGTCCTAGACAACGAAAAACTAAAGTCTGGTATGTTGGCTGGTATGGCGCATAAAAATCTGGCTCCCGTGATAAATGCGATGCATGCTCACCCAGAGTATGCATGGACGTTGGATTCAATGGCAAATAAGGCATTTATGTCTCGTTCCAGATTTGCAGAAGTCTTTAAGCAATCTATTGGGCAGAATCCCCGGGAGTATTTGAACAATTGGCGAATGAGCCTGGTTAAAAGCGCGTTACTCCGTGGCGATCTTGTTACGCACATAGCGAGAGATGTTGGCTATGAAAATGGCTCGGCACTGTCGCGTGCGTTTAAAAAGCATACCGGTGTTACACCAAAGGCCTGGCAGAAAGAAGCCCTGAAGAATCAGAAGGGATAATTATTTACCGCTAGAACTACAGCATTTGATCCGTTTGATTTTTAGCGCAGCACTAGTCAGATACTGACATTGCCAATAACGAACATTGCGCTCGTGCGTTTGATACATGATGAAATTCTATCAAAAGGTTTTGAAATGCTTTCAAGTGGGAGGAATGGAACCACCTGTTGGTGACAAAAAAGAAGAGAGTAACGACAAGTTACGTGCGCGTCCGACGCCGTAGATACTTTTTTTGCTGCCCTTGTGTTCTCTGTGGCCATTGCAAAACTGACCGTAATTGCGGATATTGGACACTTGCTATAATTAATAATTAAAACAAGGAAGAGACAAAAGCCTATGCGCAACCACCTTCATAACGCATCGCGTTATCTTTTTTATTTTATCCTTGCATTCAGTGTTACAAATCATGCACTTGCTGAGCAAACTGGCCATATTTATGGAATTTACGACCGCACTAATTATAAAATCGGATTGACCAATGCTACGGTCGTGACCGAACCAGGCGCGCTCATTCAAGATGCGACCATCGTCATCGAAAACGGCATCATTGTCTCAGTTGAGCAAAATGGAGAGGCGCCAAAAGATGCAACAATCATCGACTTGACCGACCATTGGGTGTATGCAGGCTTCATCGATCCCTATAGCGATTATGTGTATGGTGAAACAAAGTCATATCCAAGCTGGGGAGATCCACCAAAATACGAAGGTGATAGAACAGGTGGTAATGCGTGGAACGACGCGATTCACGCCAATATCAAATGGGTAGACAGCTTCAAAGCAGATAGCGAAAAAGCAGAGCCCATGATCAAAAACGGCTATACCACTGTGCAGGCTGGCCGCATGGACGGCATCTTCCGAGGAAGAGCCGTCACTGTTTCACTTGCGGATGACATCCCAAACAATCTTGTTTACCAAGCGAATGCGCGTCACTTTGCAAGCTTCAATAAAGGCAGTTCCAAGCAGAGCTATCCGTCATCATTAATGGGCAGCATTGCGCTTATTCGGCAAACGCTAAGTGATGCCAACTGGTATCAAGAAGCGGAAGGTAAAATCGACACACTGTTTACTGCAAAACCCGTTGAATACAATGCTGCGTTGGCGAGCTTGGCAGTGCTCTCAGACAGTGGCGTCGTGTTTGATGCTGAAGATAGCCTGTCCACCCTTCGCGCGCATAAACTATTCGATGCATATGACATTGATGCAGTGTTCGTCGGCGATGGTTTAGAGTACGCACGTTTAGCGCAAGTCAAAGCCACAGATGCGACTTTTATTTTACCTTTTAACTACCCAAAAACGCCGGCACTTGGCAGTTTTGAAGCACAGCTAGACACTTCGTTAGCAGAGCTTCGTCACGTAGAACGCGCACCGGGCAACCCTGCGGCGATGGAAAGCGCAGGTATCAGTTTTGCGTTTACGCAGTATGGTTTGAAGGACAAGAAGGAATTTTGGACAGCGCTTGCCACGTCGATTGAACATGGCCTGAGCGAAACCGCAGCACTTGCCGCATTAACGACAGTACCAGCGAAGATCGCCGGTGTTGAGAACATTTCCGGAAAAGTTGCCAGCGGCTACAGGGCTGACCTTGTCATCGCAGATGGCAATCTTTTTGACGGTGGAAAAATCAAGAAAGTGTATCTACAAGGCAAGGGCAAAGAATTCGAAGAGATTTCTCCCTTTCGCTTTGAAGGCAACTTTGATGTGAATATCGAAAACGCTGATTATCGACTCACGCTTGAGAAAGATAAAGACAAACTGACAGGATTTATGGTCGCCATGCAAGACATTGAAACTGACGATCCTGAAAAGAAGTTTTCAATTAGCAACGTTAAAACTCTGGACGATCAAATCAGCTTTTCAGTCGAGTTGCCTGAAAACGCAACGACAATGGTATACAGTTTCACTGGCAGACTATCCGACGATCAAATCGATGGGTATTGGTTGCGACCGAACCTAACGCGATCCAAAGCACGACTGGTTAAAAGCAGCGATCAAGTTGACGAAGAAGCGCCAACAGATGAAAAAATCTCTTCTGAGGTGACCTATTTATCTGAGCTTACTTACCCCAATCGTGCCTTTGGCTTATCAGTAGCGCCTGAGCAGCAAAACCTGCACATCAAGAACGCCACTGTTTGGACGTCTGAAGACGCCGGA
>JBCDMA010000300.1:0-4795 GCA_038744645.1 Pseudomonadota bacterium
ACCGGTGTTGCTCCTCACAGCACCTTCGAAAACACACCTTCAGTATTATCCCTGGTTGAAAACAAACAAGCATGCTATCACTGCGGTTTAATGCACCATATCGCAGATGGTTGTTCTCTACTTCTAGCAGGTGTAAACAGAAACATGTGTTGTATTGGATGCGTAGAAGCCGCGAAATTGATACATGAACTACACGCATGTAGTAAAAATAAGGTAAAACCATGATAACGTCACGGTCACTTGTGCTTGCAAATACTAATGTCATATAAAGTTAAACTGGCGCTAGCTTTACTTAATCCCAATACTTAATTAGTATTTAAATACAGTTTCAGTTTGTCGTCTGCCTGTCTTTTGTTGCCACGCTGTTGACGCTTACTTGCATTTTCAAAGAGCATGGATCGCGTTTTATGAACCATTATATTCGATTATTCTTCACCTTATTGTTAGCAAAACTCAAAACGCGCGTGGATGTTTTTGATACGACAGAAAAACGTTTTCGCGTGATGCCGTGGGATTTAGATTTGCTTGGTCATATGAACAATGGTACCTATTTGCAAGTGGCAGATGTAGCGCGCGTCAGTTGGATGAATCAAACAGGCATTCTCGAGCTCATGCTGAAAAACAAGTGGGGTGCGATTCTTGGTGGCAACATAATTCACTACCGAAAATCACTTACGCTGTTTCAAAAGTACACGATCAGGACGAAGCTCTTAGGTTGGCATGACAAATGGGTGTTCTTGGAGCATCGATTTGTTGACAAGAGAAACCGCCTCGTTTGCAGCTGTTTGAGCCGAGCGGCACTGCGTGATCGAAAAGCGAATCGCTGGGTTTGCATGCAACAGTTGAGTTTAGACATCCTCGGTAAACACCAGCTGCCCGATTTACCCGAAAAAGTCGTGCGCTGGTTGGAAGCAGATGATCACATCGTGCAGCGAGAAAGCTTTAATAAGGTGTATTAGCTGAGTCTTTATCGCAATAAAAAGCACGACAACAAAACTCAAGACATTTCAGATATCAACTTGCATAGGATTTCGGCTTGATTTGTTTTGCTGCGATAACACGCCTCAATCAAATAGCGCGTTGCAACCGATCTTGCATATTCTAAATGCGGAGGTTCTTTGTAATCGCCTTTCTGGTGCACCCTTAAAGCCGCACCAAGCGAAATAATGCGCCCAATCTTATATTTATCCAGCTTGTTTTCTCTTTTAAAAGAAACTGACCAATCTTCAGCTATTGATTCCATTTCATAGGCGAACGCTGGAGGTGCTTTTGGTGGATAGAATGCGTCTTCAATATGGTGACCCAATTCATGCGAGATCACGTCCAAAATGCCTGTTTCCATAAAAAAATTATGCAGCTCTTTGTCATCAGTGTCCCAATCACGTGAAATGAGTTGACCGGAAGTATTGTCATATTGGCCGTCACGTATATCCGAGATACGATAAAAATTGGTCTCTTTCAGCAATTCTGCGAGGTGTCCTGAGAATGAATCCAGTGAATGCAAAAATTCGTTAGATATCAATATTTCGCGTCTATCTTCGTATAGTGCTGCAACGGCAATTGTGGGTAAAAGTATGGTTTTCGTGATGACAATTTCTAGATCATGAAGTGTCTTATACTCATTAGATGAGGCAATTAACCCGCCTTCCATTTCGGCTTTCACTTTATTGATTCTTTGTTCAAACCGAAGCTTAGACGCATCTTGACTTGTTGCAGCAGCATGTGAAATTGCCGGGATGAGCGACAATACAAAGAAGGAGATAATCGATATATTTTTGCGCATAGAAAACTACCTTTGAGCAAACTCATGTCTGAAGATATCAGGACTATTATTGAATAGTAAATACCAAGAACAATTGATCACATTGAGAAAAATGCGTTTTCTGTCAATCAGTCTAATCAGCCAAAGTCATCTTTACCTGAGTAAATGCTTCTCGATAGTTTTTATAATCGAGCTGGATTGGATAGGGTATACCATTATGCACTAACACCATTGACGGAAAGCCTTGAATGGGAAGATTTCTGGCGGTAACCATCTCTTGTTCAAATTCCGATTGCAACTCCTTTGACTTGATATCGATTTCAAATTTTGCCGTATCAAGTCCCAATTCTTCGGCCAATTGTAAATGCGTTGCGGTATTTGATGGATTTAATGCTCTTAAGTAATAGGCTTCTTGCAGCGCATGAATCATCTCTCTTTCTGTGCTTTGATAACGTGCAGCAATGACAGCCCTACAGGCTGGATATGTCGAACGCCTTGGGGTGTTTTTCGTCCAAAAGTCAAAGTTAAACTCAGTGCCGAGTAAAGACTGGATCTGGCACCAATAGCCAGAAATTGCCGCGCGTTGTTGTTCAGGCATGGGATCATCACAATCCGGTGCTAATCCGCCCACCAAGGTTTTAACGTTCACTATATCAAGCAATGATGATTCAAACTGATCCCATACTGGACGATGACCCCAACACCAACTGCACATTGGGTCGTGCACATAGTAAAAACAACTATCACTCATGATTCGAAACTCTTGTAGAAGATGTCTAATAATTACCAGCAATAAGAGGATAAAACAAACCTGAGCCAGATTAGCTGAGAGGTATCGCCTCTATCATATCGATGCTCTCTTTCCAATCCTCTACTTGCGTTTTAAAACCATCAATCAAATGTGGGAATTTGCTAATCACATTGTCGTTTGAGTGCGGATCGGCATTAACATCATACAATTCCATTATGTCGATATCTTTGTACCAGCGGAAAAACCAATTGTCTTTGCGCACATAGTAACCTTCGGCGCGTGTGCCGATGGCGCTCTGTTCATTTCTGCGTTGATGCGTATATCCTACAATGGCATCTCGCAGGTCCGTGGTTTCGCCTTCCAATATGGGTTTTAGGGAAAAACCGGGTAATTCACTCGATAGTTTTTCATTCTCAATACCTGCAAGATCCAAAATCGTAGGAAAGATATCTTCCATCGATACCAGCGTCGAATTATCAGTGTTGTGTTGGAATCGGTTGTTCCAGTAAAAAATAACCGGTGTTAAAAACGATTGATTGTACAGCCCTAGTTTGCCTTTTTCGCCGCCATGATTGAGGTTGATATCAGTGTGTAAATTGTGATTTTCTTGTTTGTATTCTGCATCGGGCTCCTGTACCCAGCCATTATCATTGATATAGATGAACACTGTATTTTCTAAGATGCCTTCTTTTTTCACATGGTCGATAACTTGACCCACGCCATGGTCCCACCATGTGATATTTGCATAATATAGTTTGGCTGAATCTGAAATGTATTTATCCTCATAATGCTTGGCATGTTCGGCAGGCGCATTAAAGGGACTGTGGGGCAGTGCAGGGCTATACCAAACGAAAAATGGCTTATCTTTGTTTTGACTAATAAAATCAAACAAGGGCGCCATCGTTCCGCGACCGAGTTCGACACCTTCCGAGCCCATCATCTCAAAGAAAAAATCATCTCGAGCAAACTTATCCATATCCATGCCCTTGGTCATGCCATGCGTAAAATGCCCATTTTTATAGGAATTCTCCCACCATATCCCGCCTTGCCAACTGACGTAGCCTTGCTCATTGAGTAGTTTTGGCAGCGTATCAAATTCCTTCATGCCTTCTGCGTGCATCAGTGTTGTCCACATGCTTTTTTCTTTCGCATTGAAGTTGGCGTATTTTATTTCGGCAGCTCTTTTTTTATCGATGATTTCTAGAAGTTGTTGTTGGTACTGCACGGGATGCAGGCCGGTGATCAGGGTTCGTTGTGAGGGTCGACAATGGTTTGCAGACGAATAGCCTTGAGTAAAGGTAACACCGTTATTTGCCAGAAAATCCATATTCGGTGTATAGACATGCTTATCTCCCATAAACCCAAAATAGGGGGCGCCGTGATCGTTTCCAATGAGTAAAATGATATTCGGCTTTGTCTCACTAGCGACTGATACTGGCAGGATGATAAGGCAAAGACAAGCGATCAATAATTTGTGACCCATAGCGCATCCTCACGATAAGCAATTGGAAAGTAGCTTAGCTATCGGGACTGAGATGCTGTCGGGGTAGCCTGCAAAGCCGTAATTGTGTAGACAGCAAATGTTAATAAAAGGTTGCAATTTAAATTAAAAATAATTCATCTTTGAATATATCGTTGCGCATTCCTCTGCGGCATGGGTTGCACCTAATCCTTCTTACATCAATCGCAGTAATAAAATCGAAGAAAAATAAATCAAGGGAGTTTTACATGTTGCGTTCTTTTATCGTCGCAATGTTGCTATCCACCGCGGCACTTGCGGTATCTGCTAATGCCTATCAACCAAAATCGATTGAAGCACTTTTGGATCAGAACGTTCAGTACGATCCGACCATTCCCAAACCTGAAAAGGTGACAGGTTATCCGCTCGGCGAAATTATCTATCCGCCACATATGCATGCTTCCTACGTTGAAGCCTTGGGCGAGGTTTCAGATAGATTCGTTGTGAATATTATAGGGAAAAGTCATTTTGGGCGGCCTATACATCAGGTCACCATCTCGTCACCGGCAAACTTATCGCGATTGGATGAAATAAAGGAGATCCAGCGCAGTTTAGTCGAGCCAGATGCGCCACAACCGCCCGCTGATCATCCCGTTATCTTACAGTTTACCTTCGGTGTACACGGCTCTGAGCCATCAAGCTATGATGCAGCGCCTGCCATACTCTATTATCTTGCGGCGGCTCAAGGTCCTGACATTGAGAAATTTCTAGAAGAGGCGGTTGTCAACATTGTAGTGCCAATCAACCCTGATGGCGCGAATCG
>JBCDMA010000301.1:0-4758 GCA_038744645.1 Pseudomonadota bacterium
CATTCATTGGAGTATTTTCAACGCAACAATGCTACATAAAACATAAACACCCATTGTTTGCTCATTAAAAATACGTCCGTGACACAGTATTTCTGTATGTAAACTAATATACAGATATTAATAGCATTTAGTGTTTTTTACTTTACTCAGTGCTGCGTGCGTCGCAGCGCTATAAACTGTATGGGCATGTTTGGTTATCGCAATGGTCGTAACCCCCGGCGCGACTGCTTACCTTCTGACGGACCAGTTTCATCGCCTTATCCAGTTATCGGTGGTGTTTGGGGTGCTAAACAGTGCGCTTGGCGCATATGTTAGTTACTTTCTTGACGCAAACCCATGCGGTTTGATTGTATGCCTGCAAACACTTATGTTCGTATTTGCCCTGGTTTTGCACCTCGACATGGTATACTGCGCCGAAAAAGGTATGCCGATGGATAGTATAGCTGCCTTTATTATTGGGCCTCTGAGTTTTGAGTTTATGCAGCGTGCACAGTTGATGTCCGTGCTTATTGCCATGGTTTGCTCGGTATTCTTGTGCCCTCTCATCCTCAAAGGCTGGTCTCTAATGGGAGATGCGTTCTCTCACGCCGTGCTTCCCGGTCTTGCCATTGCCTTTATCATTGATATCCCGCTGATGATCGGCGCTTTTGTTGCCAGTTTATTTTGTGCAATTGCCACCGGGTACATAAAAGAAAACGGTCGGATCAAAGAAGACGCCATCATGGGAATAATATTCTCTGGTATGTTTGGCTTGGGTCCTGTCATGCTCACTAAAATAAAAACAGACGTGCATTTATTGAATATACTGTTTGGCAACGTCCTTGGTATCACTTGGTTTGAGCTTATCGAAGCTGGATTAATTGCAATCGTGTGTTCAGTTATTATGTTGATAAAGCGCAAGGATTTTTTGCTATATTGTTTTGACGCAGCCACCGCTCAATTTTTCTCACCAAAAAATGCGAAGATCTTGCGAAACAATGTAGAGAACGCCACCAGATAGTACTCAAATTCTTGATAAAGCTTGGCGTTGACCATGAGACAGCAGAGTTTGACGCCGAAGGTATCGAGCGCTACATCAGCGCACAAACGCTGTCTTTAATGAAGTCGTTTGCTGAATGATGACTCATTAACAACGCACTTGAGCAAGCCATTTTCATGCGAGCTCACGCGGCGTTCAGTTTGCTGATGTATTTTGCTGGTGGCATACCAAATGCCCTTGTAAAGATAGTACAAAATGCGCTAACACTTTCGTAACCAACCTTATTTGCAGCCACACTGACGGTGGTCCCTGATAAAAGCAGTGATAGCGCTTCTTGCAGTCGTACCTGCTGTCGCCAGATATTGAGACTCATACCAGTTTGCTGTTTAAAATGGCGCGTAAAACTGCGCTGACTCATACCCGCTGCACGCGCAAAGGACGCAATAGTTTTTGATTGCGCTGGAAAACAGATAATTTCATTGCAGACATCGAGCAGTCTAGGGTCATTTGGCATCGGCGCCATATGAGGAATTTTTGGCGCCGAAGCGAGCTCCAAAAGCAATAAATTGATGATGTGCTTATCTCGCTGTCTGCTTTCATCCGGTTCACCCATGGTAACTATCTCAAGGGTAAGCGAACGCAGCAGTGGATTTATTTCTAAAATGTGACATTTCGTATCAATAGATATGCTGGACTTGTCTAAATACAGCGTTCGAAGTGAAACCGCACCGCGACAGGTTACCTGGTGAGGCATTTCAGCCGGGATCCACAGTGCACGCTGAGGTGGGAGCACAAATGCTTGTCCATTTGCTTTTACCAGCATGACGCCAGTGCATGCATACAACAGCTGATGATAGCCATGAAAATGCGCCGGACCGGCAAGACCATTTTTATATTCATCGGACCACCCAATGATTCTGGTATGTTTAAAGCAAAGCCCTTTCGTTCGCACCAACAATGACGTCCTGTTTAAAGCACTGAAAGCCCCATTATAAATTGCCGCATCACAACCGTAAAACAAAGGCGTGGCTCAGCGGTTAGACTAAATGTTTGCGCGCTTTGGAGACCTGGCCCTAATGAGTTAAATATTGGCTGTTTTGAGTAATGATTGCACTGAGTTGCGATAATATAATAATGAGAATCATTCTCATAAAATAAAGCATGGAGCGTTACATCACGATGAAACATAATAGGCCGATAACAACCAAGTTGTACAAAGCTGTAAATGTGTCAATCATCCCCGCACTGTTTCTAAGCCCTTCATTTGCAGGTGCTGAAGAAGATGCGGTCGAAGTTATCGAAGTAGTTGCAGAAACCTTCAGAGTGGAGGTACCACCTCAGGACAGTCCTCGTTCTATCTCCATAATAACGGAGCAAGATTTAGAATTACTGGCACCCAAAAAGCTAGACGAAAGTCTTCGCTACGTTGCTGGCGTTACTTCGCAACCATTTGGCTCTGACAATGATACGGACTGGATCCGAGTGCGCGGATTGGAGGCTGCTACCTATCTGGATGGAAGTCGATTATTCAGAGACGGGTTTTATACCTGGCTGCTCGAACCGTATGGGTTGCAAAGGATCGAAGTGGTAAAAGGGCCTTCCGCCATTTTATTTGGTGAGTCGTCACCGGGCGGCATTGTAAACGCAATTCAGAAAAAACCAACCAACAATACGGCCAATGAAGTCCTTGCTGAGGCGGGGAACCTGGGACGCTTAACCCTTGGTGTTGATGCGTCTGGTGGTTTGGGCGAGAGCGAATCTACGCGTTACCGTGTGGTCGGCGCTTTTAAAACTCAAGAGGGCGAACTCGACTTTACAGAAAACGATCGCATCTATATCGCGCCGAGTGTGTCGATGGAGTTCAGCGATAGCACTTTATTAACGGTTTCCGCTACATTTTTGCAAGATGATGGCATCCCAACCAACGGGTTTTTCCCTGCAGCGGGGACCTTGCTTCCCTCTAATTTTGGCAGCATTGATCCAACAACAAATTACGGTGAGCCAAGTGACGACATTTACGAGCGCACACAATATTCTGCCGGATATAACTTCGAGTATGATTTAAATGATACATACCGCTTTGTTTCAACGCTTAACTATGCGGTGAATGAGTTATTGCTGCGCAGTACTTATGCGTTTTTTAACTCAGATCCAACAGTATCCGAGTTGCCTAGAGGTGCTTTGAGCAGAGATGGCGACAACAAAAGCCTTACGCTTGACAATCACGTTATCGCAGATTGGTCGAACGGACGTTTAGATCAAACATTTTTAGTTGGGTTTGATGTGCAAGATCACACGACAGAAGGAAACGAACAAGATCAGTTTTTTACAAGTACGGTAAATGTGATTGAACCGGTATATGGTAACTTTACGCCGCTAGATCCATCATCTGACATCGATCGCGAGATAAGCAAAGAACAAATTAGTGTCTACGCACAATATCACTTTGAATTTGATTTTAGATGGTCAGCGATGTTAGGCGCGCGATATGATGACGTAAGGACTGAAAACGTAAGTGTACTTGCAGGACAAGACCAGTCGCGCGATGACGACGAACTGTCGCTTAACCTTGGTCTTATGTACAAAGCTGAAAATGGGCTTTCTCCCTATGCAAGTTATTCACAATCGTATGAAGTCTTAAGCACGATAGACTTTGCAACCGGCGAATTATATCGACCACTCGATGGCGAGCAGGTTGAAGTCGGCGTCAAATATGTGCCTGACGTTTTCGATGGTTTCTTAAATGTCGCGTGGTTTGATATCACCGAAGAAAATGCCTTAGTCACCAACCCCGATACCTTTATCGCGACACAAACCGGTGAAGAGACATCCACCGGGGTCGAAATTGAATTCGCCGGACAACTTAGCGACCGTATTCAACTCAGCGCAGCGTACACCTATACAAAGGCTGAAACCGATGAATCTTCAGGGCAAGGAAGACGACAAGTTGCGCTCATTCCTGAGCATGCAGCATCTACTTTTATTAACTATGATGCTTCGTTTGACGGTGTTGAAGGACTCAATATTGGTTTGGGGGTTCGATACGTCGGAGAGACGCAAGATAACCCAAGAAGCAGTGATCTAAGCATTCCAAGTGTTACTTTGTTTGATGCTGTCATAAGCTATCAAGCGTCTGACGGTCTCAACTTTCAGCTTAACGTCAATAATATTACAGACAAAGAGTACATATCTGGTTGTGATTTTTGGTGTTACTTTGGCGAATCGCGTTCAGTAACGCTCGGTGCACGTTATAGCTGGTAGACTTTATAAAAGGCAATAAGCGTTGAAAGGCAATAAGCATACGCCTCAAAGGTGGACACTTTCAGCCGTGCTTACCATTGTTGTGTTTGGTTTGACGGTTGGACTTCAGCTAAGCGATCAGGGTATACAAAACCTGTCTCTGTCACGCATTCAAGCCTCTTTCGACGTAGGTGACTCCGCTCTTGGTGCTTTGCAGGGTATTGCGGGCTTCTTGATTGGCAGTTTGCTGGCAATGCCGCTTGCCCGTTTGGTAGACGCATTTTCGCGTAAGCGCGTTTTGTTGTGCTACATAAGCGCATCTTCGTGCATTATGGTGCTAAGCGCACTTTCACCTAATTTCCACTTGTTTTTTATCGCCCGCTCGAGCGCCGCTATCCTGGAATTTGCCATGATCCCCTTGGTATATTCCGTGATCCCGGACCTTGTGCCCGATAAAGATCGCGTTATCGCTAACTTGGGCTTTGCTGCAATCATGGCGGCGGGCGCGAGCGGCGGCTATTATTTTGGAAATGACATCA
>JBCDMA010000302.1:0-4726 GCA_038744645.1 Pseudomonadota bacterium
ATGCTGACGCCGGTCCCCTCGGCAACAAACCGTGAGTAACAAAGGGCATGACATTGTGTATAGCTTACTCATTTTTCAGCGGATGCGGTGATAGCCTCATCGAATTTGACTTTAATAAAACGCGCTTTGAGATAGGACTTGTCCTCATGGATTTGTTGTGAGGATGAGTTGGAAACACTATATGTCGAACGCGCATATCGGTTTTTTGGAGCTGGCCCAGACAATCCTCGTGCAGGCATATAATTAATGGAGTACAACAATATGTACAATTTGAAAAAACTCTTCAGCCTTATCGTATTATTCTTAGTGGTCCTCATGTCGCATACCACTATCGCGGTAGCAGATGAAAGTGTCATCGATATCACCCAGACTACTTGCCGAGACTTGTTATTAGCGGATAGCGATGAGCAGTCGCATATCTTGGTTTTCCATCATGGTTTTGTGGCTGGAAGTGACAATAAGACCAGCATCAGTATCGATACTCTTGCGCTTCAGACAGAAGAAATTAAAAATCGCTGTATAGACAATCCAGCCGAAGTCTTGATGAAAACATTTATGGCTATCAAATCGGAAGATACTTCTAATGAATAGTTCATTCCGTCACAAACAGAAGACACTCGCAGCATTTTTATTACTCTTGTTGGCGTGGCCAACGCTCGGGGCAGCGCTGCTTAGTCAGCGTCCACCGCCTCCGCCCCCGCCACCATCGCCACCTCATCGGGCAGAGCGACCACTGTCCCCGCCTCCTCCAGTGCATTACAAGCGAATTGTTCGCGACAGACAAGTAGTAATATCTAGACAACCAAGAGTCAGAGACATCACGAGGCATCGACGTCACCTTCAATCCATGTCTCGTATTGCGGGACGTCCAGAATAAATAAGGAGCACACCTATGAAACTTTACATACACAGAGTATTACTTGCAGTATTCCTGTTCCCTGTAGTTTCATTTGGTACTACCAAGCCAACCATCGACGCAGATGCGATAGCTAATGAGCAAGGATTTATAGACGTCAATGATGCGAGTCTAGATTTTGTATATGTGCAAGAGAACTTTGATTTATCCTCCTATGAAAGCGTGTTTCTAGACGATGTAGTTCTTGCTTTTACTCCAAGTATCGATGAGTACCAATTAAACGAATCTGAAAGATCGGAAGTGAGACAGTCTTTTGCTGAAATTTTCCCTCAGGAACTGGCTCGGCTAAGTGGTCTTAAAGTTTCAACAAGTCCGGGTGAAAATACACTCCGCCTGTGGTTGGCGGTAACTGACTTTTCAATCAACACGTCTAAGGACGCGGCGCGTTCAGGTAGGGTCGATACATTTGCCCGATCCTTTGGTTCAATGACTATAACCGGAATCATCACAGACTCGCAAAAGTCCGACCCAATAGTTGTTTTCAACGATACGCAGAAGCCAGAAAATGTTTTTTTAGAACGGCTTACTAAATCTAGTGTTCGTGCAGATTTTCGTCGCGTACTTAGAAACTGGGCAGTGACGATTAGTACGCGATTTGCACAAGCCAAGACAATGGTTCAATCAGACAAAAACGACCAATAAATACTGATGGAAATTGATGGTCGACAAACTATGCTCATTGCTTTGCTTGTGCTGTTTTTGGGCAAAAAACTGAATCAGACAATCCCGTTTTTTCGTCGATACAATATACCTGAACCAGTCACAGGTGGCGTGCTTGCATCACTCGCATTGAGTGGTATGTACTTCGCAACTGGCATCTCGCTTGTATTTGAGCTAGGGGTTAGAGACGAATTGCTCTTGATATTTTTTACCACTATAGGTTTGAGTGCGAGCTTGTCTTCGCTGAAACAAGGTGGAAAACCACTGGGTGTTCTTCTCGTGCTGGCGGTTGTCTATCTGTTCCTGCAGAACTTCACCGGTATAGGCGTAGCGTATGTGACCAATCTTGCTCCACAAATGGGGCTTGTAGGAGGCTCGGTATCTCTCAGCGGTGGACATGGTACCGCGATCGCATGGGCACCAACATTTATGTCTGAGTACGGATTACAAGATGCTATGACCATCGGACTTGCTTGTGCAACGTTTGGTCTTGTTCTTGGAGGCATTATCGGTGGTCCTTTGGCTGAGTGGTTAATCAAGAGGCATGCACTTCATCCATCGAAAGAAAAAGAGCCAACAGTCGGGCTCGGCTTTAAGGAGGAAGCTTATTCCAAAATAGATACAGAAGCTATGTACAGGACACTTTTCACGCTTATTGTGTGTATTGCTCTTGGTCTTCAAATGAACGTTTTCCTGGCGTATGTCGGCATTCAACTGCCAGATTTTGTTACGTGTCTATTTGTGGGAATTATTGTAACAAACAGCATTCCAAAGTTGTTTCCCAAGCTTCCATGGAAAACTACTGAAACTAGCCTTAGATTGATTTCCGATATTTCGTTAGGTTTATTCCTCGCCATGTCCCTAATGTCTTTGCAGTTGTGGGCGCTTATTGACCTCGCTGGTCCAATCCTACTAATTTTACTTGCTCAGTTGTTCGTCGTTACCGCATTTACCTTGTTCGCTGTATTTCCCGCAATGGGAAAGAGCTACGATGCAGCAGTAATGTCTGCTGGTTACGCTGGATTAGCATTAGGGGCTACACCTACGGCGATTGCAAATATGACTGCGGTCACCAAAAAATTTGGTGCTTCACCAGCCGCATTTATAGTTGTTCCGCTGGTGGGTGCTTTTTTTATTGATATATCGAATGCGGTAATTATTAAGACGTTATTGTCACTACTAGGGGGTTGAATTCATGTATCGGATATTCCTTAACGTCTATTCTCTATTGATTGTTTCGAATTCCTCAATTCTTTCGCCGATGATAAACAACACTTCTTCATCATCCTCTTCAAGTGACTTAAGTGCTTCAATAGGCGCGTTTTTTACAGCTTCCAAACGCACGGTCCAATCTCGATCTTCCAGCATAAAAACGACATCGTCGCCTTTCAAGCGAGATGCAACAATGCGCCTGACTTCAGGATCTTCATCTCTTGCCATCAGCCCAAGCGACACTTCTGGAATGCGCTTTGCGATGATTTTGCGAATTTGTCTGTCAGCATCATTGATAAATCGAAACAATCGTCCTTCCGGTAAACGCTGCGCAACATAGGCCCGCACTAAATAATCGCTATCAGCTGCCATTTCCTCAAGTTGATCCAGTGGCAACCTATCTGCAACCGTGATCCTGACTTCTCTATCTATGTCATTCATCATCAGGTGCAGTTGTTCACGTGGTAGACGGTAGGCAACCGCACGACGCACCGCCTCATCGACATCATTAATCATTCTGTCCAATGCGTCCTGCTTGGCATATCGCACGGCAATAGCGCGCCTTTCCCAGAAATCATCGCGTAAATATATCGATGCGTATTGTGGATTCATACGAAAAAAACGGTCAATCTGTCGTCCACTTTGTGCTTTCACACAAATATCACCTGGGCAACAACGACCGCCTAACAGCAACGTGTTTCGATGCGTGCAAAAGCGACAATCCGCCAGTGGCGTAAGGTCGTCGTTGTCTGTTGGCGGCATGCTATTAGTCTTCAATTATTTCAGCAATAACTAAGCCAGACGCCGCCGCCAAATCATTGGTCAGTACTGAGCAATGGTCGCTACTATTCACGGCATATATTGAAAACCCAGGTCTTTCCATCACTGGCGTTCCGCCCGTGATATCGTCTTCCATGCACCAGGTAAAATGCTTATCCGTATATTGAGAACGCAGTTGTCTGATTTGAAACTCATCGATTGGATTTTCATCGAGATAATCAGCAATTTGTGAAAGTTCGTTTTGTGAAATCATATTGATTCCTCCTTAAGATACATGCAGCCTTTAGTTACGCCTTGTTCAGGCTTACCAATTGCTTTTGCAAGCCAGGGTGGAAGGCTGTTTTTAGCCAGTACATCCTGCACTTTTGCTAGTGCTAGATTCGCCTCTTCTGGATACTCCAATGCGACTGGATGAATGCCCATTGACACTATTTTTGCTGCCGCTCGCGCGCCAATAGAGGTTGAATACAGCATCACGCAATCTTTCAATAATGCGGCGCGGGATTGAAGCTTTTCACTGCGGGACAGGTTTTTTCTGGGTTCGCGAATATCAATGAGCCGGACCGCTTGCGCAGACACCTGATAAATCAAATACCGCTGGCATTGCGCGAAATCTGCGTCAATAATCTCGCCAGAATTGGATGAGCAGCCGATTAAAATCATGCCGACGCCATCGCAGAAGTCATCTAAATCGTTGTTGGGTTTAGGGTGAAGCAGGTGTTTAATGCCTCTGCCCTTTAACAAAGCAAAAGCTGTCTCAAAACGCGATTGTTCTGTTTCGTTAAACACATCTTTGCCAAGCTCACGAAGCTTTTTTGCGCGAAGCTTGTTCAGTTTAGACGCAGTGATGGGTTCGCCCATGATTTGAATCAGCAATTCGATGAGCTTTTCATAAGAAACCGATTCAAGCTCTTTGACTGCCAATCCAATACGCAGCGCAACCTCTCTATGCAATGGACGTAATGGGTCCAAGGGCGCTGACATGGCTAGACCCCTTCTTTAGACCTTCTTACCCGTACCGTTTTAGGTAGGCTTGGCATGGGAATGGGGTCGAGATAGTAGCTGGAACCGTCAGTGAGGGTTATTTCGCCACCCCATTTATCTTCAGATTCAAATTCAATCGATGCGATATCGTCTTCTAAATCGCGCTTTGGCACG
>JBCDMA010000303.1:0-4711 GCA_038744645.1 Pseudomonadota bacterium
AAGCCGCGCTACCGCATGTTAAATGAGGTGTTATGCGGGATGAGAGGTGAGGAAAATAGGCTTAACATCAAAGGCTTGGATGAGTTGATGTTCACTCACGACAATGTGTTAATTGAAGCGTGTAACACCAGTTTTCAACTGCATTTCCAAGTGTCACCCGATGAGTTCGCCAAGTACTACAACATTGCCCAAGCAATCAGTGGTCCTTTACTCGGCCTTGCTGCAAATAGTCCGATTTTGATGGGCAAACGCCTGTGGCATGAGAGCAGAATTGCGTTGTTTCAGCAGGCGATTGATACGCGCTCAGCCAGCAAAGCCAATCGCGAACAGGAGCCGAGGGTGTGGTTTGGCAACAGTTGGGTTAACGAATCGGTATTGGAATTGTACCAAGAAGACATCACGCGATTTCGCGTATTGTTTGCTCAAGACATCGATTGCGATCCCTTTGATGCACTGGATAGTGGCAATGTGCCTAAGTTACAAGCGTTGTGCTTACACAATGGGACTGTCTATCGATGGAATCGACCCTGTTACGGGATAAGCGATGGCAAACCACACTTGCGCATTGAGAACCGTATTCTTCCTGCAGGGCCAACGGCGTTAGATACGATGGCCAATAGCGCGCTCTACCTAGGGCTGCTTTGTGGTTATGGAAAAAACGAAGTCGATATGTCCAAACAGATGGATTTTTCTGACGCAAAACTCAACTTCAATAATGCCGCAATGATTTCGATGAACAGTGACATGCACTGGTGTAATGGTAAGAAGTATGGTTTTGATGATTTGGTTCTGCAGGAACTCTTGCCTGTCGCTCGTGAGGGATTGAATTCTAGAGGTGTAGATAATGATGACATCGACAAATATCTAGGTGTTATCGAAGAACGCGCCAAGACGAAGATAAATGGCGCAATCTGGATGTTGAGGAACTACAACTTTATGCTTGATAGCGGCGTTAAAAAAGAAACGGCAACGCAAGTCCTTACCTCTTCCTTACTCAACAGGCAAATGGGCGGCAATCCAGTGCACCTTTGGGATGATATTAATCAAAATGAACTGGCTACCATTAAACAAACTAACAGGCTAGTTGAGCAGGTGATGTCTACCGACATTTTTACAGTACAGTCTGATGATTTAATCGACCTTGCAGCAAAAATAATGCACTGGAATAAGATTCGGCACATTGCGGTAGAAGACAATGGCGAGCTAGTAGGCGTCGTATCTTATCGTAAGATTTTGCAGATATACGGTAAATACGCCGGGCGAGGTGAAGTACATCTTGTACCAGTTCAGGAAGTTATGACTGAACACCCTACTACCATCGCACCGGAGCGTACAATCGATGAAGCCATGGCGCTTATGAGAGAGCAACGCATTGGTTGCTTGCCGGTGATATCTGCTAAAGGTCTTGTCGGTATGTTGACGGAAGCGGAACTGCTAGAAGAATTCTCGAAGTGGTTGAATATTTAATTGGGGTTCGATTTTACCCATTAATTCTTTCGCGTCACCTGTTATCTTGTTCGAGCGATCTGATCCTCACCGAGTAATCAGCAACGGTTTTTTCAAGCGTCGTCACTTGTGCAACTAATTTGGTGTTTTGGCTATTCACTTCATCTAGGTCGCGGTTCAGCGTCGAAATCTCGTCTGTAAGTCGCTTTTTGATAAGTTCAAGCGTTTGATAGCGAACGCTCGCATCACTTGTGGTCTTTTGAAGGTTAATTATTTCAGCCTGTTTTTCTTCTAGCTCTTCTTTCACCCATTTAACTTCATTTTCCTTTAACTCAAGTTTTCGTTTAGACGAGGTCTCAAGCTCGCTATATGACGATTTCAACGCGTTTATTTCATGTTCAATTGCATCGTCTTGTACGGGTGTAATATTGGCTAATTCTTCAGCGTGTTTTTCTTTAAGCGTGTCTAAATCAAGGCGCAAGTTTTCAATTAACTCTTTATCAGAAGTGGTTGTTACAGTAAGCGAGTTGTTTTCGGTGATGAGCTTTTGTTTTTCCATTGCTAATTCTTGGATGCGAAGCTCTCGTTTTGATAGTTCCGTTTGCAGGTCGCTGTATTGTTGTAGCGTCTCTTCAAACGCGTGCTCTTTTTTTGCAAATGCTTCTTTATCCGCTTGGGCGTCTGCGGTTACACGTTTTAAACTGTTCTTGCTTTCTTCCAGTTCTCTAGCTTGTGCATCAACTTGTTCCTGAAGTTCTCCTGATTGAGATGAAAACTTACCCTGAAGTGCATTTGACTGTTGGTATAACTGTTCTTCGTATTCTTTTGCTTGATTCGCAAGCATTTCTTCGTATTTACTCTCTTGCGCCGAAAACTTGTCTTGGAATTCTTGTTGTTTTTTTGAAAGCAGATCTTCAAATGTTTTTTCTTGCGTAGATAAATTTTCCTCGACTTCTTTTATTTGAGAAATGATTTTGTTGTCGAACTCAGATGATTGAGAAGCTAGCTTTTGCTCGAACTCTGTTGTCTGCGCAGCGAATTTCTCCTCCAATTCCTTTAGCTGGGTGATGAGCTTTTCTTTGATCTCTGTCGTCGCTGCAAGTTTTGCAGACAATGCAGCTTCTCGCTGACGCTGTTCATGATCGACAATATTTGCCATTTTAAAGTACAGCTCGTGTGCGAGTTCGGTAAACTCAGCAGGAACATCTCCAGCCTGGTCAAGATCTTTTGACTTTTCATGCCATTGGTTCAAATACTTTTCCACCGTCGCGGTCGTGCCTCGACCAAGGATCTCGTGCACATTGTTAACATTCGGTGTTTCACCGGTTTCCAGTACACTTTCTACCGCGTCGAAGACTTCAGCTTTACTAATTCTTTTGGCAGTCATGGGCTCTTTTATCGTCAAAGTTGATCAGCATTATAAAACAAAGGAGACTTTGCTAGCTTAGATTGTTTGTATCAAAATAATCGTAAGATTATGTTCTTAAATAACCTTATCGGCGGTTTTTGTGATTGCTGCAAAATTCAATACCAAAAAAAACAAAAAAAGTAAGATTCTATTGATGTTAAGTCGACACAAGGCCGAGAAGGTTGGGAAATGGACTACGCATTGAATTCCAACGGATGATACAAAAAGAGAAAAAAGCACATGGCAAGTTATCCAGAAATCATACTTTATGAGTTGGGGCCAACGCGGTCTTCGCGCGTTCGTTGGATTTTGTTAGAAGCGGGTTTGCCGTTTAAATCGATTCAAGACGGCATAGAAATATTCAAATCACCCGAACTGCTGAAAATACATCCGCTCGGTAAACTGCCTGCTGCAATCATAGACGAGAAACCGCTGTTCGAGTCTGCAGCAATTGTCACGGCAATAGCGGATCTAGTGCCAGAAAAGCACTTAATTGCCGCGTCAACGAGTTGGTCTCGCAACCTTCACAACCAATGGATGTGTTTTGTGCTCAGTGAAATGGAACCCTTCGTCCAGTCTACAGAAATAAATACTATCGACTTTATTCTGCCGAATGATCAGCATGTCACAGAGATCATTCCACAGAACAATATGCTATTTAAGAAAGCTGCCTTGGCGCTTGAAAAACACTTTTCCAATTACGAATATTTAGTCGATGAGCAATTCTCGGCGACGGATATCATCCTTGCGTATACGCTCTTTTGGGGGCAAGAACAAAAGCTATTGGATGACTGCTCCAACATCAATGCGTATATGAATCGCCTCTATGAGCGAGAGCATTGCACGCTGAAATACCCTGATTAGATAATAAGTGTTCAGATAGAGCAACATAGCAAATGGCACATTGGTTACACTGCGTATTATGCCACTTGCTTCATTTTTATTTGACTTGTTCTATATCTCAATTACGACTTTACCCATGCCTTGTCCGCTGGATAGCCGTTCGTGTGCCTCGCCTACTTGAGACAAACAATAGTGGTTTTCATCTAAAATTGGCGCCAACTTCCCAGCTTCAGCTATGTTTGCTAGCGCTGTTAGGATTTGGCCGTGTTCTTCTCGTTTATGATTGTGTAGCATTGGGATCAGCATAAACACCACGTGCAACGATAGCCCTTTAAAATGTGCGGTGGACAAGTCCATTTCTACTAAAGAAACGGTTGACGCGATTTGTCCATTGAGTGCTGCAGCGTCAAATGAATTAGCCATATTTGCACCGCCGACCGAGTCGAAAATCAAATCAAAACCATGACCGTCTGTATGCTTAGCGACATAGTCTGCTACGGATTCGGTTTTGTAATTAATGGCCGTTGCACCAAGCGTTTCAATCAGCGCCAGCTGCTCATCACCACCACCTGTTGCATAAACCTGTGCATCAAAATGATTAGCCAATTGCAACGCGATATGACCGACACCACCAGAGCCACCGTGTACAAGCACTTTTTGTCCTGCTTTAATGCCAGCGCGGATCAGTCCTTCATATGCAGTAATACCGACCAAAGGCAGCGCGGCAGCTTGTCTCATCGATAAATTTTTGGGTTTATGCGCAATCAGTTTGACATCGGCTAGCATATATTCTGCAAGTGCACCTTGTAGGTCGGCTAGACCGCCCGCACAGCCATAAACTTCGTCTCCGACAGCAAAGTCAGTGACATCCTTTGCCACTTCTTCGATAGTGCCAGCAAAGTCCATTCCCAACACTGCTGGCAATGCAGGCGAGATGGGCAGTTCTTCCCCCATCTGCCGGATCATCGTATCCACTGTATTGACACTGGTTGCTGCTACTTTTATTAGAACGTG
>JBCDMA010000304.1:0-4674 GCA_038744645.1 Pseudomonadota bacterium
ATACATTTTAGCGATGTCTTTCATCGATGGGATACCATTGGATGAATTAGTGAATCAAAAACAATCGACCATCGATAATGTATGTTTTGCTTTGATGGAATTGACACTGAACGAGCTTTTCGTAAGCGGGCTTATGCAAAGCGACCCTAACTTTGCTAATTACTCTTATCAACCTGAGACGGATAAGATAGCGCTGCTTGATTTTGGTGCTTGTTGTGAGATATCACCCACCATTGTATCTGCCTATCATGATATGGCAGTTGCCATGCAACACCAGTCTAGAACTGATATCCACAAAGCGTTCATGCGACTGGAACTGCTTAGAGAATCGATGCCCGAGGAAGTCAAAAACATCGTCGTCGATGCGACAATGATGGCAAGTGAGTGTTTGCAATCGGATTCTTATAATTTTAAGGATGCAGCGTTAGTAACAAGACTTTATGCGTATACCCAAGGACTGATGAGAAACAAAGATGCTGTTGCTTCTCCTGCGTTTGACAGTGCATTGGTTAATCGTAAAATAAGTGGAATGATACTACTTGCAAGTCGACTTGGTGCTAATTTGCCAATGCGAGGCACGCTAGAAAAATATTTATAGGCTGGAAACCAAGACTATAAAAAACTATTGGGGCGATACGGGTATGAACTACTGGTTGTTCAAAACGGAACCGAGTGACTTTAGCATTCAAGACTTAGAAGGCCGCCCGAATAAGCGCGAGGGTTGGGATGGCGTTCGCAACTACCAAGCAAGGAATTTCATGCGGGATGACGCAAGAATCGGAGACCTTGTATTGTTGTATCATTCCAGTTGCAAAATAGTGGGTGTCGCGGGGTTAGCAAAAGTATCTCAGATAAACATTCCAGATCCAACGCAATTTGATCCTAACTCAAAGTATTATGATGGGACATCAACGGAAAATGAGCCTCGCTGGTGGATGGTTGAAATCGAACATGTCGAAACCTTCGATGAGATCTTGTCGCTCAAGACAATTAAAACGCTGCCACAAATCAATGATTTGCCACTAGTGAAAAAAGGAAATCGACTTTCAATCATGCCTGTGCAAAAGCCGGAATTCGATGTGATATTGTCTGCTGCGAACGCCAAATTTTTGGCTAACTGAGGCAGTGATTCACTGCAATTAAAAATCGAGTTGTTAAACGGTGCTTAGAAAAATTCAATATCGCTGGTTTTGCTCTCATTTTCTTCTGGTTCGACATAGATAGCAGTGGTAGGCGTATCCAAAACACCTTCAATGCGTTTGGTGATAAACGAAAAACTTTTCTCCAAGCACAGACCTGAATCGAATAATTCGTTAATCGTATCTCCTGCACCGTCAATGATTTCTCGAATGCGGTCTTCCTGTTCTTCAGTCAGTCCCAACGCCATAAATGAGCTTTCTACCTTTACGTTTACGTCGGAGAAGACGACCCGGCTTTTATCCTGTTGTTCATTGTATTCAGTTTCGAGTTTGCCAATAGTTTTTTGTAACTCGGTAAGAATTTCAATGAGTTCGTTCCGCTGTTCATACATTGCCACGTCCTTTTTAAGGGACAACAATTTTGATTCTGCTGCGCGTCCAACAACGGATACATGGTCTTTTAATCTCCCATGAAGGTCTGGATTATCATTCGGCATGTTGCGCACGAGTATGCTCATGGTTGGATAATTAAACACGCAGCGCTTGCCAACATCTATAATGTGCTTTTTATCGCGGACATAGGCGAATACGCTTCGTTCAAGCGAATTATCTTCATCATCTGTAGCAAAGTATTCACGTTCATCCTCGACAGAAAACTCAATCGCAATTGATAGGTTTAAGCTATTCATCGAATGAATGAGATCCATTGCAAGCATCCGGTATGACGCGCAGTTGAGAATACTCTGCATAAAATGCAGAACAATGCTTTGCTCGCTCAACGTGTTCATGAGATCCATGGCAGAAACTGCAGCATCGTTTGCTGCTGTCTTTGCTTTATCGAATGCTCGCTTACGGCGCACAGCGGTAGCCACTTTTACTGTTATTTCTTCTGGCTCAAACGGTTTTGTGATGTAATCATCGCCGCCGGCAGCGTAGCCTTTTGTCTTTATTTTAAGTGTGTCTTGAGACGATAGGAATATGATTGGGATATGAGACAATTCAGCGTCAGCCTTTATTTTCTCGCATACTTCAAAGCCATCCATTTCCGGCATGATGACATCCATTAGGATGACATCTGGGATACAGTTATCCAATTCCTTGAGTAAAGCTTGTCCAGAATGAAAAGTGGTTGTTGTGTAATCAGAAAGGATATGTTTAACGGAATCACAAATACTCGCATTGTCGTCAACAATATAAATTATAGTCGTTTTGTCCATATGCTGGTTCTCATCTCAAGAAGATACAAAAGTGACAAGGATTCCCTCGTCAGAAAAGACGCCGGTTGTTATTATATAACGGCCAATTAATCTAAATGTTGATAGTATCGCTGCGTGTTTTAAGATCTTTTTCGGAAACAAGTATGGCGAACAATACCGCGTTGAACAAGCTTTACCTATTTTCTAAAAAATCATACACCGACAATTAGTAACTTATATCAAATTACAAGGGATTCCAATGAAAATAATGTGCCAAGCACGCAATTTAATTTGCGCATTATATTACGGCGGCTACACTTAATTATGGGAAGAAAAACACAGTAGATTGCGTCGTTTGATAGTAGTGATCTATCAATTTGAAAGATGGCTAATTGCGGGAGATGCAAAGCTAGTGAACAAAATAGAAGGTATAAATCTTTGTATCAAAGGTGTTGAAGAAGAAAGCAGTGCAGCCGCGTTGTATTTAGCGGAGTTGTTTTTCCAAGGTGACTTAGTCATAAAAAATGACACATTCGCATTTGAGTATTACAAACTTGCAAATCCCAAAAGAAACCCACTCGCTGCTTTTCGACTAGGGCAGTTTTATGATTGGGGTTTGGTTGTTAAGCCAGATGAAGATAAGGCGCTATTTTGGTTTGAAATGGCCGCTAGTCAAGGTTACTCGGAAGCATATTTACGTTGTGCGGAGATTTATTGGAACAGATACCAGTATGTAACTGACGACCGCGCTCGACTGTTGGTCAAAACATACCTATGGATAAGTGCCGCTGAAATAGTTAGCAATGACCAAGACAATGGGGTGCTAAGCAAAGACAAATTGGAAGATATCGATAATCTTCATTACGCAGTGACCAAAGAAATCCCAACAAGTTGGCAAACAGCTCTCGACAAACAAGTCGCTCAACACTTCCACAAACTTAAGGATAGTTACCTCTCTTCTGATGGTTGACCAAAGGCTTTAAACGCGCTTAGTTATTGCGTGCGTTACTTTCACTGTTGTTTAGTAGGGTAGCGCCATACTAAACGGCAGCTCCATTGGATAAGCCGCTTTCCTTGGGTTACCGATCATTTCATCGTAGGGTGATTCGTGAACCATTACCGCGATGTCTACTTTGCAGTGCGCAAATGCTTCTCTTATCTCCTGACTTGCATTGAATCGCTGCGGACGGTCATCGTTACCATAAACAAATCCTTGTTTACCGTTCATATGCAGTTTTATGAGGTAAACGTTCATTTCGAATGATTGTACTTCCAAGCGTTCTATGTGGTGCGATTCACGCTCGATATCAGAATATAGGAATTTTTGCATTATTATCATGAAAGAGCTGCAATGGACTCCTTATTACGAATAGAGGTGATAAAAGATTATTGGGCGACCAAAAATCTATCAGCAGCGCGAATCTGAAAAATGAATTTATCGATTGGAATACAGTCCTAAAAAAAGGACAATAAAAACTTGAATGCAGTCTATAACTTATACATTGAGCATTTGATGATTCACGTATAAAAACTAGCATCAAATGAAGTAGACCTTTTACTCACAATGGACAGGAGTGGTTAATGCCTAGACAAGAATCTCAAATTCGACAAATGAAGCCATATATGGCGATCGCTGGCCTCCTCTTATTACTCTTAATCATCATATTCTTGTGGCCATCTTCGGAACAAGCAAGTCAACAGACTCGACCTGTGCCAGTGTTAAATGATGAGCGCACGGCGGAACAAGAACGAGCGCTAGTATTCAATGGCGAAAACAATACACTGCCAGATACTCAACCAGTACTGGAACCTGGCGTTAGACCCGGGTTAGAACCGCAAGTTGGAACAGCACAAAGACCGGGAGTTGATTCCCCCGCTGTCCCCACACAAGAAGAACCAGCACTCGAACCAACAGAAGATGGGTACACGCCGCTACCTCAGTTACAAGAAGTCGTAATTGGTGACGGTGAGGCCTCGGCAGAAGTAGAAGATGCTACACCTCTGACCGTTGTTGAAAATGAAGTGCCTGAACCTCTTGATGTCAGTGATAGCGCAATCAAGACATCCTTGTGGTCGGTGTTCTCATCGCCAGCGTTGACTCGGTTATTGGTTTCTGACGGTTTATTGGAGAAATTCGTCATCAATGTTAACGATTTATCCAATGGGGACAGTTCACCGAGGAACGAGCTAGTCAATCCGCCAGAAAAAACACTCAATGTATACCGGCAAGCGAGCAGTGTTTATGTTGATCCCACGAGCTTTAAGCGCTATACGCCATATGTTGAAGCGCTCGAATCGGCGGATGTATCTGCCTTGGTTGCATTGTATGAAGATTATCG
>JBCDMA010000305.1:0-4671 GCA_038744645.1 Pseudomonadota bacterium
ATCATTGAACAGGAAGCGGGGAAAATAGCCGAAGATCTGCAATTGACCATTGATCAGCGAATACAAGCATTGGCGTATCGAGAAATCAAAGCTGCCACTATTCGCTATCAAGCGACATCTGCGTCGGTGGTCATTGTCGATGTTCACAATGGCGAAGTGCTGGCAATGGCAAACACGCCTTCGTTTAATCCAAACAACCGAAATACCGTTGCCAGCCATCGCGTCAGAAATCGCGCAATATCAGATGCCTTTGAACCAGGCTCTTCATTGAAACCGCTTGCGGTACTGGCCGGACTGGAATTTGGCAGTGTCGACGTTGATACCATTGTCGACACGTCACCGGGATACATGTTTCTTGGCGGCAGTAGAGTAAGCGATCCTCGCAATTACGGCGAACTCAGTTTAAGCGAAATTATTAAGCATTCCTCGAATATGGGGACGTCGAAGTTAGCCCTTGATGTAACGCAAGAATTCTTTATGGATATGTATTACAACATGGGCCTTATGAGCACGACTGGCTTGAACATGTTGGGCGAGACAGATGGTATATTTCATCACCGTTCAAGGTGGTCAAAACATGAGATATCAACCTTATCCTTTGGCTACAATATCGCGGTTACTGCCGTTCAACTCGCAAGGATGTATGCGACCATTGGCAATGGAGGTATTCAATATCCGTTGTCGATAATTACGTCTCAAACGCCGTTAGATGAGCCAATGCGGGTGGTCAGTGAATCCAATGCGCGCGCCTTATTAGACATGATGGAAAGTGCGACAGAACGCGGGGGATCTGGTGTTAATGCGAAAGTGCCCGGTTATCGTGTCGCTGGGAAAACAGGGACCAGTCAAAAAGCAGTTGCCGGAGGCTATGGTGAAGAGTACGTTAATATTTTCGCCGGCGTTGCACCCGTGTCGAATCCAAAAATTGCAATAGTTGTTTTGATCAATGAACCTGGTGGTGACCTCTATCACGCGGGAGACACGGCCGCACCGACCTTTTCCAAAATAGCGGCCGGCGCTTTGCAGTTGTTGAATATCATGCCCGATAGTCCGCAAATTACCAATGCTCAAAAAGCACCAACGACTCGCAATGATCAATTAATCGCACAAGGTGGGCAATAGTGTCCTTTAATCAAAACCTTGTTCAGGCGCTGAAGTCGGTAAGTTCGCTGGTCATCTCTGTAGACGAGCTTCCGGACGAACTGAGTAAAATTACACTAGACAGCCGCAACGCCAAGGCAAGGTCTGTATTCGTTGCCATTCAAGGTTTGCACGTGCACGGAAATGCTTACATCAAGGACGCTATCAACAATGGGGTACGGCTGGTCATCACAGAAACCTGTCAATCGGAAACCGATCATTTAGAAAGAACAGATAACTCGCTAATTTTACATATCAGTGACCTCAGCAAGAAACTTCCCACATTTTTACAGGTGCTATTTCCGCAAATAAACGCATTAGAACATGTCATTGCGGTGACGGGTACGAATGGCAAAACGTCAGTCACCAGTATTTATGCACAATTGGCGTCGGCTTTAGGATACAAATCAGCCACTGTTGGCACGCTCGGCGTGTTTACGTATGACGGCAGAGGAGGGAGCAACAAACTCGGCGACACTATCAACACCACACCAGATATTGTTCAATTATTTTCATTATTGGCGTCTATGGCTGATATGCAGATAACGCACGTTGCAATTGAAGCATCTTCTCATGGTATTGAACAAGGGCGATTAAATGACCTTCCAATAGATACTGTGGTCTTTACCAATCTGACTCAAGACCATTTAGACTACCATAAAACCATGCAAGCATATGCGCAGGCGAAGCGCGCCATTTTAAAGAATAAAGATATACAGCACCTCGTGTACAATGCGGACGATCCCGAATCGCAAAACTGGTTAAATGCCGTCAAGAGCGACATTGATTGCATCGGTTATGCCTTGTCTGATGAAAAAGCAGAATTGAGGGCTTTCGATGTAGCTTATGCTAATTCAGGTCTGCAATTTAGGATGCGGTTCAAGCGGGAGGATCACCTCATTGAATTGCCATTACTCGGCACATTCAACGTGTATAATTATCTGTCTGCCGTTGCCTGTTTTCTTCACCAAGGTGTGCACGTCAAAACGCTTCAACAAGCAACCAGTGCCATTAGCGGCGTCAATGGACGCATGGAATTGACTCAGGTTTCTGAAAAAATGGTGTTGATAGATTACGCTCACACCCCCGACGCATTGCAGCAAGCATTGTTATGTGCAAGACAACATACGCAGGGCAGTCTTTGGGTTGTATTCGGGTGTGGTGGTGATAGAGATAAGGATAAACGCGCGAAAATGGGACATATTTCGTCGCAATTGGCAGACCATATTGTCCTGACGCAAGACAACCCGAGAACAGAATCGCCTGATAGCATCATCGCTGACATTGTGTCTGGGATGGACGAGTTAAAACCTGAAAAAATAGAACATGATAGAGTCGGTGCTGTTCAATATGCAGTGGCTAATGCAATGCCAGGGGACACAATTTTACTTGCCGGTAAAGGACACGAAACCTATATCGAGGCCAATGGCCAAAGGGACTTTTATGATGAGCGAGCCCTTGTAAAAACGCTGGCTGAGGAGTACGTATGATAAAAACCACCTTAGGTTGGATTGCCGATGTCGTAGACGGTACGTTGTCGACGCAAAGCGTAGAGGAATACGTTGTAGAATCGATTGGCACTGATACTCGCAGTCTCTCTACAAATGCGCTTTTTTTCGCTATTGTCGGAGAAAACTTTGATGGTCATGACTACACATTGCAGGCACTTCAAAAAGGTGCTTGTGCGCTAGTGATAAGTAAACTCGTTGAAACGCCACTTCCGACGATATTGGTGGACGATACAAAGACCGCGCTGGGTAAACTAGGCGCAGCCGTAAAGGCAAGAATTAACCCTAAAACGATAGGGATCACAGGCAGCAGTGGTAAAACAACAGTCAAAGAAATGTGCGCAAGTATATTATCGATAGCCGGAAAAACGCATGCCACTAAAGGAAACTACAATAATGATATTGGCGTGCCACTGACACTTTTAGATTTAGAAGACGACGATGAATTTTCCGTTGTGGAAATGGGCGCGAATCACCAAGGTGAAATAGCTTATACCACGGCGCTCGTCAAACCCGATGTTGCAACGATTGTTAATGCTGCACCCTCTCATCTAGAGGGGTTTGGCAGTTTACTAGGCGTTGCAAAAGCCAAAAATGAGATATTTTCAGGTCTTGGCACTACAGGTACTGCGATCATCAATGCAGACTCGCAGTTCTACGATTATTGGGTAAGAAAAAATACGCATTTGGAATTTATCACGTTTTCCCCGGAATCTGAGAAGGGTAGCTTTCACGCGATAAACCGCAGTATCAACGCAGAGGGTTGTGCAGAATTTGAACTGATTACGCCCAAAGGAAAAGCACCAATTCGTCTTTGTGTTCCTGGCGCGCACAACGTCGGAAATGCGGTGTTAGCGGCCGCATTGACAAGTCAGGTAGGGGCATCACTAGAGCAGATCCAAGACGGATTGTTTAAAATGCGCTCGGTCAAAGGCCGATTAACGGTTGTATCGGTCTCACCTGTGGTGAAACTCCTTGATGACACCTATAATGCGAACGTTGCCTCTACCAAAGCCGCCATAGATTCTTTAAATGCATTTAACGGCACTAAAGTATTCGTCTTCGGTGATATGTGTGAATTGGGTGTTCAAGCCGAGTTTTTCCATGAAGAAATCGGCGAATACGCCAAAACATCAGGGATTGATTATTTGTTTACCACGGGTGAATTAAGCAAGCGCGCAAGCGCAAAAATGCTAGACAACGGAATGCACCTCGACTCTGCTGACGAAATACTCAAACAAATCGAAGTATTGTTTACGCGTTTGTCTGACGAGAAAAAGCTACCTTTGCACATATTAGTTAAGGGTTCTAGAAGCTCAAAAATGGAACGCGTCAGCGAAAAAATCATATCCAGTGACATGCTTAAGTCAGCAGATGTAAAATCTCCTTCGGAGGATAAACCTTGTTAATTTGGTTAGCCGAGTGGCTTACGCAATTCGAAAGCGGCTTTAACGTTTTTTCTTATCTCACCATGCGTGCGATATTGAGTACGCTTACTGCATTATTGATTGCAATTATCATTGGACCACGCATGATTGGTTGGCTGCAGCGCATGCAAATTGGCCAAACTGTGCGAGACGATGGCCCCCAGTCTCACTTGTCAAAGACAGGGACACCGACAATGGGCGGAGTATTGATACTGGCGGCAATATTAACCAGTTGTTTAATGTGGGCGGATTTAACCAATAGGTATGTATTGGTCACATTGTTTGTCATAACCGCTCTAGGCATGCTCGGTTTTACCGATGACTATCGCAAAGTCGTACGCAAGGATCCCAACGGTTTAATTGCACGCTGGAAATATTTCTGGCAATCGGTCATTGCAATTATTGTTGCTCTCTTTCTTTACAGTCAGGCTGAAATACAGGCGGAGACTGCATTAATTGTGCCGTTTTTTAAAGATATAATGCCTCAACTGGGCCTCATGTATATCGTTGTCGCTTATTTCACTATCGTAGGCACCAGTAATGCGGTCAACTTAACAGATGGTCTCGATGGACTTGCGATAGTCCCAACGATTTTG
>JBCDMA010000306.1:0-4597 GCA_038744645.1 Pseudomonadota bacterium
CGATTAAAAACCTTGGTGCATGAACATCATCCCAGAGGTTGAATCATGTTCTTCATATAGGTGAAACGGACTGCACTGCATTAAAACCAAGTTTTACCGATAATATACCCAGCCAAACGGCCTTTGTTGAGTATTTTTTTGTATACTTGTTATCTGCATTTTTCTTATAACGAAGGCATGGCTGAGGTACCATATAGTAACGTCGGTATCTGAAATGTCTTTTAGGCACCGAGATGAAATTATCTCTGTGAAAACCGGTCTATTCTAAGGTCTGTTGATAAATGCGTTTAACATTTGTATCAATTGACAAAGGAAAAAGACACAACCATTCGATTTATATTGGACTCTATTATTAATGAAGTTATTTAAGCACGTGAACGTTAAATTTGTAGGTATCATTGCATTGCTCATCACCACGAGCGCAGCATGCACAGAAGCCAATGATTCAAAAGGCGCTGCAACCACCATAAATGAAGCAAAAGCAGCGACAGTCGAATCCCAAGAAAGTAACATTGACCAAGATGATTTTGCGACGACGTTGGGTGGCAAGCTGAATTTAGATATTGAATCAATCGCTGATGCACCTGTGGATGGACTGCTGCAACTTAACACTGACAAGGGTATCTTTTACGCAAGCGAGGACGGAAATTATTTCCTCCAAGCCAGGATCTATAATGTGACTGATGGCATTGTCGATGAAACAGAGAATGCTCTTAAAGGTATTCGTCTCTCTGGCATTGAAGCATTTTCTGAGTCCGCCATTGTGTTTAAAGCAGCAGATGAAAAATACGTAATTGACGTCTTCACCGACACTACCTGTGGTTATTGTCGAAAGTTGCACAATGAGATGACTCAGTATAATAATCTAGGGATCACCGTAAGATATTTAGCCTTTCCGCGTGCAGGTTTAAACAGCGAAAATTACGTAAATACGGTATCCGTTTGGTGTGCAGAAGATCCAAACGAAGCAATGAATCAAGCGAAAGCAGGTGGCGAAATAGCATCGGCGTCATGTGACAATGACGTCGCTGAACAATTTCAATTCGGTCAACGCATTGGCGTCACCGGCACGCCTAACATTGTCATGCCAGATGGCTCTGTTGTGCCTGGATATCAACCAGCAGCGGCGTTGGCAGCAGCATTGGCCGACGCAGCGAGTTAGTTAACAGATAAGGCTTCATTTACCAATCGTCGCGCTTTCACTACATATCTAAGATGTGGATCTGCGACGATTGAATTAAATGGATAGCAGGTGACTAAATACAGTGCATCGCTTCTTTGGTCGATGGGCAGTTGAGCGTCAATGCGGTCGACAATAGCGATATCTTCAACGACAAATGTACGCTCATCTGCTTTTGATGTTTGAAGCGTGACTTTATTGCCAATATCAAGTGTTTCTAGCGCTGCAAAATGCGTATCACGATGTCCGACAACGACCTTTGTTCCCGAAGAATTTAATTCAAATGTGACATCAACTCGCGTCGGGCCAAAGGCAAGGTTGCGCAGATTTGTGCCTTCCAACACGAACAATTCAGTATCTTCGAATGACAGACGCGCAATTGGGTAAGTATCCGCCCATGGCCATGGAGGGTAGTGCACATCACCATCGCTGCGGTAATAACTCAATTTGATGAGCATCTGTGCAAGTACTGCTTTGGCAGGAAGGTAGACACTTTTTGCTAATAGTGCACTGCCTAATATCCCGCTAACAAATACTATCGCAAAGCAAATATCACGACATTTCATTGTTTGGACTTAGTTCTTTGACGTGGACGTCGCTTCCGAACGTAAGCCGCTTGGATTATTCGACATATGAGCATAAATGATCGCCGCGATTAAAATGAGCAATAGTCCGATAAATCGTAATGTTGGAATGTTTGCTGATGTTGACGGAAGACCCTGCAAGTTAACGAAGCGCATATTGCCCAAAGACCCATTCCCCACACTTTCTCGCCGTCGTAAAAGTGCCTCGTCAGCTTCGTGATCAATGGCAATCAAACTGGTATATCGGGTAACCAAAGAGTGGGCAAGCGCTAGTGCCGTCACTTCTTTTTGCACGTGTTGTTCTAACGCGGCGAAGTCATTTTCACCTTCCACATCAAGAGTATTGCCTCTATTGGCATTGCGGCTAACTCTGACATTGCGAGGTGTTGTATTCAACAAGCGCATGTAGTGCTGAATTTTTTCATGTGCCCATTGTTTCGAAATGCTGACATCATCAGTCACGAATGAAGGCGAAACCTGCCGTTTGATGTTTCTCATTTCAATATTACCGAAGTCACCAGCAGCAGCGCTTTTTGCCAATACCTTAATGGCATCGGTTTCAACAAGTGCTTGGTTTGATGCTGTTTTGTAGAACAAGAAGAAAGGTTCGCCCGCATAAATGTCTGGCAATTTTTGCGGGAAAAATGAGATGTCGTCGTCGGGTGAAAGCGTCTCGATAGCCAGATCTGTCCATGCAGGCTGTTTAATTTTTCGCAAAAAACGCTGCATCTCTTGATCAACGTGCGCGATATCACCGATAAACAAGGGCAATCCCTTTCCAGTAATAGCGGCTTCATACATGAAGTATCCATTTGGAGCATTGCCAATGCCAATGGTAAACAACCTAATATTGCCAATATGGGTTTTTATCTTTGCAAGTATGTCTGCCTCATTGGCAACGCTGCCATCGGTAATAAAAATAACTTGTTTAACGCGGTCCAGTTCTTCTTGTCGGTATTGAGTTAACTCGAAAGCAAGGTCAAGTGCGCTGAGCATTTCGGTACCACCGTTTGCTTCGAGTTGGGTAAGATATTTTATGGCGTTGCTTTTGTTGGCATCAGACGCCATGCTAGATGCACCCCATAAGGCCGCCGCGTTTGAGTTAAACTCGATAATGTTGAAACGATCCGTATAAGCAAGGTCTTCAATGGCATAAGTAAGCGCCGCTTTTGCTTGTTCGATAGCATTTCCTACCATAGAACCCGAGGTATCTAATATGAAGGTAATATCGCGCTTAAGCTGAATGTCAGAATCTGATGGTGCGAGCATTGACAGCATGCCAAATGTTCCCTTTGTCGAGCGCTCTTGCATATGGCTGAGTTGGGTATGATTGTCCTCTTGAAGGGTCCAGCGAAGTACAAACATCGCACCATTCAGTTTTTTTTCGGTCGTTTTTAAGTAGTACTCAACCGAATTATATTGTTGAGTATCAACAGGGTGATGCAGCGATTCAATGGTCTTAATTGGTAGCCCCATATTGATATCGATTTCAATCTCAGTTGGATGCAACTGCGGGCCTGATGTTTCTTCAATATCTTCCGGGTCGTGGTTTGCAGGGGTGTATTTCTCCTTGATACCAGTAGGCAGACGGAGCTCAAATCCTTCATCTGAGTACTGCAATAATTGTTGGTACTCTATCTCAATGACGATCTCTTCATTTGGCGGGATGTTACTCAGTTGGTTTCTAAATATGTCTGGGCGGATCTGTTGCACTAAACTTGCTTTTTTACCTTCCACACGTGCCTTTTCAAACATCTCTTGTGCTGTCTTTTTGGGCTGGATCTCGCCGATGATTTCACGATCGCCAACGCGCATCACTAGGGAATCAACTGCGGCACCTGTTGGCAAGGGAAAGACATAGATACCGTCTTGCCAAATACCCGCATTGTTTTCAAATGTCTGCGTCACTTTTGTTCTTGCAATGGGTCCAGTAATGGATACGTCAAAGTGACTATCCATTGTCGGTGCTTGATGATATGCAGGTATGTGCGCATGCTTCAGTTGTTGCTCAGCAGTATTCAAGCCAGCGCCAGAAGGCAGCGAGATAAAATAGAAACTACCAGTATCAGTGTCATAGATGTTATTGATCACCTGCGGAGAACCATGCGTTTCACTTGCAGCTGAGGCGACCTCTCTTGTAAGGGCAACTTTGCGCACTTGGTTTTTATCTTGCGTATTTTGGATGCTGCTCTTGGTACCTGGCGTGGCGAGTAGATCGACCATTGCGTGAAGAATACCAACCGTCCCTATAACAGCCACGATAAAACACAATTTTGTAAAATAATTCATGGTTTACCCTTTGTGTCGTTTGTTGTATTAGCGTGCATTGGCATTGCTCACAAAGCACGCTGAAAGAAAAGCAGCCATTATTTGGCTGCGGTCATGATCTGTCCTTTGGGTAGGATTTGGATATTGACTCTGCGATCGAAAAACAGGCTTTCTTTTGGCGCTTGCGTTAAGTCTCTATTAACGGCTTCACCGTTGCCTGCATAGGTCAACTGAGATTTATCTACATTCATTTCAAGTAGAAGGTTAGCGACGGCTTCAGCTCTAGCAATAGAAAGTGCTTGGTTAAAATCGCTATCTCCTCGTTGATCAGCATAGCCTTCAAGTCGCGCGGTTAATTCAGGAAACTGATTCAACAAATCAGCTATTCCCGCAAGCTGAGGCTGATACACATCCTCAATAGCAACAGAAGCGGTTTGAAACTGGATGTTTGTCTGCAGATTTGCGATTCTTTCTTGCAACAATGTTTGTTGCGATTCTTCAAAATTAACAGCCTGTACCATTTGTTCATTTTTTAAATCATGCAAATCAGTTTTTAGCGCAACGA
>JBCDMA010000307.1:0-4576 GCA_038744645.1 Pseudomonadota bacterium
CAAGCCAAAGGTGGTTGAACCGAAAATGGCATAATCTTCTGCAAATGCAAACAGCTCAGGGACGTTCCCAAATCCATCATAATCGTTCGTAATAGGGTTAAAAAAGGAAATGTCTCTTGTAAACGATCTATCTTCTTTATACCAAGAAATACCAAATAAATATTCAAACCGGTCACTGTCTAAAGACGTAAATGTTGCCTCTCCAGACCAGGTTTCTTTAAAATCGGCAGCAAACCCGCTCTGAAATCGAAACGCCGAAATATCCGTGTCCAACCCAGTAGAATCTTCATCCAGTTTTGCATACGAAAACGCAAGATCCAGTGAACCAAAGTCTAAAGCCTGTTCAATACCTAAACCGAAGACAATATCTTGCTCATTCGTTTGTTTTGGTACGTCGCTAAAAAACTCAAAGTCCCCAATATTTCTGCCTTCATGAAACAGCTCTCGAAAGGAACCTTCAACCGTTTGCGTAAAGGGATTAAAGAAAATATTGTCATCAAAAGCACTTCTATCTAATGGCACAAACTCACTTTCATAAAGACCCGGTGCGTCGGTTTCAATTATATAAAACGTGCTTCTCACAGTCAGTGTATCGTTAGGCGTGTAAATTAAATTTCCCTGAACAAATGATTCGCGGATTTCAGCGGTAGAAATATTTGGAGCAAATGGATTTTGTAAAAATGCATCTTCCTTTGAATAGTTTAATACTATGGAGCCTTTGAGCTGCTGGTCAATAATTGGCCCGCCTAAAAAACTGCTTACGCCATACGCATTTTCGTCATTGAAGTAGGAGTTTGTAAGGCGAATATCCGCCTCAAAATAATCCTGTGGTTTCCTCGAAGTGACAATGAATAGGCCAGCTTCTGTATTGGCGCCATAAAGTGTTGATTGCGGTCCCCTAAGCACTTCGATGGATTCAATTTGGTCAAGGACTGAATTGTTAAGTTCACGAAATGGGATGCCATCAATATAGAGACCTGCTCGATTGACTATATCCTGACTAGATTCTATGCCTCTGATTGTGGCAAAAACTGAGCTGGTTTGACCCGATTGATTAAATTGAACATTGGGGAGAAGATCATCGATTCGTCGCAAACCACGAATGCGGGAGTTTTCGATATATTCGGATGTAAAAACAGTGACTGCAACGTCTGCATTTTGTAGAAGCGTGTCGCGTTTTTGCCCTTTTACTGTCACCACTTCAACATCTTGAAGATTTGGGTCGCTATCTTGTGCCAACAAGCTATCTGAAGCAAATAAACTGAAACAGCACCCCAAGGCAATTTTAATGGCTTTTTTTAAAGCCGTTTTTTTTGAATTTTTGTTTGGCATGGTATTTTGAGATGTTAATAAGTATATACGCACGTAAGCGTGACCCCCTGGCGAAATAAGAAACGCATGCAATGCGGTAATAGAAACTACTGCATGTGATATTGATAATTATTCGTATATGATATCAATATCGTAATAGGGTTGATTTGGTAAATACTGTGGCCAGAAGCCATAGTTTTTAGGAATAAAGCCAGAACCTTCAAGCATCACAAATTGAACGCTCAAAACGAAGTTTTAAAACGCGCCGTTCTTCGTATTTGAGAAGGAGACATACAACATGAAAGACTGGAAAAGATATGTCAGAGCAACAAAAACCCGTTAGTGATCTTCATTATCAAAAAGCATCAGATAAATTTGGATACACGTACGTAAAACAGCAACAGTTTGACCAAAGTTCCAATCAGCTGTTGTTTCAAGGCATATTAGACCTTCAATCTTTGGCGTGTGGAATGGATTTGTGTGCAAGTGAGTTGTTTAGTGTAAGAGACAGCAAACATGAAGGATTGTTAGAGCGTTCTTTTACTATTGCAATCAATTTAAATAATGAGCCAACAAATACAAAAATTAGCAATAGCCAAAGCCTTTGTCTCAATGCGTTTGGGGGTGCCATCGTTGCGAACGCAGACACACTTAACATGTCTAACGAAATAAAGGCTGGCTTGCAGACAAAATGTCTATTAGTACAAATATGCCCTGAAAGGTTTATGGATGATGACATTGCACAAGAAATTGATAAAAGACTCACTCAGACGAACATTACGAACTTTTTACTGAGTCCTGAAGTACATCACCTTGCCTCTCGGATAACACATTCTCCAAAAGTAGGCGGCATTAGTCAGCTGTTTTCTGAAAGCGCTGCGCTGGAACTGCTCGCACACACAATGATCAATCACTTCAATTCAGTTAAGACAAATTCGACTAAACTGAATGATTCTGATTTGTCGAATTTGTATAGAGTACGTGACTTTATACTGGCCAATCCTTCAATGGACTTTACGTTGCCTATGTTAGCCAAAGAGGCTGGCATGAGCATCAGTTCTTTAAAGGAAAAATTTCCTAAAGTATTTCACTTGACCGTGTTTCGCTATATTTCTGACGTACGCCTCCAGTATTCAAAGTTACTGATCTGCGAAAAAGGATGGCCCATCTCCAAAGTGGCGTATCATTGTGGGTATGCACATCAAGCAAGCTTTACTGCGGCATTTAAACGTCGCTTTGGTTTGCGACCCAGTGATTTGAATATGAAATATTAAGCATAACGAATGATCGTATTAAGGTAGCTATTCATCTTGTCTGCGTTTGTTGCCTGAGGATTCAGACGGTCTGCTAGCCTCATTGCAAGTTCAAGCTTCTCTAGAGCATCTTTGTCTTCAGCACTTAATTTTTCAGCCGCCTCAGACTTGTTAAACTGATTTAACTCAACAGCCAGTTTTCTCGCATCAACATCTTTAGCATTATTTTGGCCGCCGTTGTAGTTCTCCAATACCTGCTTAGCGTTAGATAAAATATTGAGAAGGTTGCCATCGGTTTCTTCATCTAAATCTTTGCTGAATTCATCAATAAAGTCATGCAGTTGCTTTAAAGGCGTGCCGCCTGCCTCCGGCTCGTCTTTTCTCTGATTTGTCAGTTGCCTCAACTGATTAGCATCGTCCTGACTAATCAAACCATACTCCGTCAATCGCGAGATAAACTCAGAGGAAATAGTAAAGTTTGCCGCCCCATTTTGGAAAAACTCTTCATTCAGTTTCTGGACTTTTAGGCCTCGACTGGAGAGTTGAACCTCTGACTGAGACGTTTGAGATGTCTCTTTATTCACTTCCGCCGTGGTGTTTGTGTCACGAGATGTTGATTCAAGCCTCTGATTTTTACTCTGACTAAGGTATGTATCGTTGTAAGAAGAATTAACCCCAACCATAACCCATTTTCTCCTTTAGAATATCTCATTCCACTATCGACATTAAAAATTTATGCCAATTAGAAAAGAATAATAAAGCAGATTGGTACATTTAAATTAGCATGAATAAACTAAAATTCTGGCAACCAGCTATGTTTAGATGGCGCCTAACTGCCGCAGTGAGGCAAATAGTGCCATACCCTTTTACGGTTGCATCGCAACATCCTAGCTAGACGATCAGCTGTGTCTAATTTGCTTTTGTATACTCACATTCATTAATGTCGCTAAATAGAAGTCTGAATTTGAGCGCTACTTTTATTGTTTGCATACAACACAAAACCGGACCAATATTTAGGTTGTTTATAGCGGCCGCGCTGAGAGAACTGTACCTGCGTTTTCTGCAGAGCCTTACTAGCGTCGCCGTTTGATTGAGCTAGATTTTGGTAAAACTGCACCATGAATAGTGAGCTGGCTTTATCTTGAATTGGCCACAATGTCGCCAGAACAGATTCGGCCCCTTGTGAAACAAACCCTCTAGACATGCTGTTCACTCCGGCGCTTTTGTATGACTTGCCTAATGTTGTTTCACAACCCGCGATAACGACGAGTTTGCTGGATACCGGGAACCCGAGCAATTCACTCAGACTTAAAAAACCAGTCGGATCAGAACCGTCAGATGGCGACGTAACTAATCCAACGATATCTGGGAAAGCTGGGTTGTAATATCCGTGGGTGGAGATATGCAAAATCGTCGATTGTCGCGTTTGCTTAGACATCAAAAATTGACTATTGGCATGGTGGTCCATAGCAATGCTGTAGTCAGCATTTGGAAAGGCATTCTTAATCGCATCCACTTCATCACGTGTCTTTGTCAATCGCGGAAATTGCCCTAAAGCATCACCAAGCGCCGGGTCAGCAAATGCTGCGATGCTCAAGTCAGTCTCAACGGCAGGTATTTCCCTGTTGTCTAGATAATCTGCGATTGAGTAGCTATAAAGAATGGCGTAACGCGAGATGAGGAACTCTAACCTTCCCTCACCTAAATCCGCTTTAAGAGATGCAAATGGCAAGTGATGCAGCGCGCCGTCTGCGATGATCACGATGTTTTGAATAGCTGTATTTTTTATCGGATCCAGTGGCAGTATGGTTTCAATAGCGTCCTGCAAGTCGTCAGGTATCTGCATAAGATCGCTCACAGCTTGATTAAAGCGCGCAACAGTTTCAGCAATGACATCATATGAAGGCAGTTGAAATATGTGTGTAGAGCGTTCGGTCATCACCAAAACAAAGGATTGATTCTCTGTGCTGACATACCTATAAACGGCCGTATCGGATGGGACATCTACATTG
>JBCDMA010000308.1:0-4574 GCA_038744645.1 Pseudomonadota bacterium
GGATCTGATTCGTATTGAATGATCATGTATTCTCTATCAACAAAACGATAGGGCCCTCTAGGATAGCTTACGGATGCAATCGGCATAGACGGCACGTTTAAAATTTCGGAAACTTTCAAGGTCTGTCCTTAACAATTGTAACAATAGTGATTTTAGGTTTAGATATTTAAGATGCTTTATCAAATAGGCGATTTACCGACTGTAAAAAATCACCCTTAATGTCTACCGAGTCTTTTTTTCCAACTTTGTCAAAATGCTCGTCCAACCAATCTTGCATTGTTTGTCTGCCGCGCTCTTTGAGCATGGTGAGGAACTCCCAGTCCGTATTAAATTTACTGGCAACACTCAAATCCATCATGGCGTCATCTGCGCGCACAGAATGCAGCAATACGTCTTTAAACTGACACTTGTACTCTTCTTTGAGCATATCAGCAGAAATTAGTCTTTTGACAAACGCAATGGCGCGCATTTCTTTTATCAGTGACGAGTTAAACGAAATCTCGTTTATCCTATTCATGATATCCGGGGAGGTCGTCGGCGTCTCTGGGCGCTCCATCGGGTTGATGTGCACGACCATCAAATCCCGCGCATTGGTATCGTAAAACAGCGGGTACAACGCAGGATTCCCCATGTAGCCGCCATCCCAGTAATCCTCTCCTTCCACTTCAACCGCTTTGAATAAAAAGGGGAGACAGGCGGATGCAAGCGCAACGTCAATGGTCATCTCATTGGCGTGAAATACTCTCACGCGACCAGTGTGAACGTGAGTCGCACTGATGAACAGCTTAGTGCATTTACACGCTTGAAGCTCTTCAAAATCAATGACTTTTTCCAACACATCTTTGAGCGGGTTAAAGTCAAACTGATTCCACTGATAAGGTGAAAACATGCGAATAAAGGTATCAAACATGATGAATGCTGGGGACTGGTCCATATTCCAAGAGTTACCCACCTTATTGAGCATTTTTTCATAGGGCAATTTTTGTATTGGACTATAGGCAGCGCCTGTCTTCGCGATATTCCACCAGAGATCGTGCAAGGTTTGCCGGGCTTGCTCGACTCCGCCTTTATACTTCCCATAGGCATAAGCACATGCGTTCATGGTACCGGCAGAAGTTGCACAGAGTCCTTCGACTTCTAATCGTCCATCCTCTATCAATTTATCAAGCACACCCCATGCAAAGGCACCGTGCGCCCCACCCCCTTGCAGCGCCAAATTGATTGTCTTTGTAGTATTCACGGGCATAGATTACTCCACAACTGTTAGTCTGATTGTTGCTCTTTGATTGTTGTTTTTTATTTGTTGCTTGATTTAAGCAGACGTCCAACCGCCGTCGACAGGTATTGAAACGCCCGTGATATTCTCTGCCGCATCGGTACATAGAAAGAGCGCCGTGCCAGAGAGTTGTTCGACAGTGACAAATTTCTTAGTCCACTGAGCAGCGAGCAAGACATCGTTAATGACTTCCTCTTCAGATAGGTTTCGCGCTTTCGCAGTATCCGCTATCTGCCCTTCCACTAGCGGGGTAAATACATATCCGGGACATATTGCATTGCACGTTACGCCGTTTCTGGCTTCTTCAAGCGCGACCGTTTTAGTAAATCCGGTTATCCCATGTTTTGCAGTGACATAGGCACTTTTGAAGGGTGATGCCACCAATCCATGTGCACTTGAGATATTGATGATCCTGCCCCAGTTGTTTTTGTGCATGTGAGGCAGCGCAGCTTTGACCATATGGAACGCTGACGACATGTTGATAGCGATGATCGCATCCCATTTGTTTTCCGGGAACTCTATTACCGGCGCCACGTTTTGGATACCCGCATTGTTGACGATGATATCAACGCTACCGAATTCATCTGCAGTGGCGTTGACCATATCTGCGATTTGATCGGGCTTTGTCATATCAGCCCCATTGTAGAAAGCTTTGACGCCTGCTGAAGCGACGGACGCCACTGCCTCCTCAATTTGCTCTTCTGAACCGAATCCGTTAATCACGATATTGATACCCGCATCTGCAAAACCCTTTGCGATACCCAGACCAATACCTGATGTTGAACCGGTTATAATTGCGTTTTTACCCTTCAATTTAGATAAATCGAGCATGTATTTGTCCTTTAAAATTTATGGCAATGTGAATAGTGAACTGAGTTGTTGCTTGCTAATTAAATGTAGCTTGCTTACGTAATAACGCGAATTGTGTTGACCATCACTCACGTCCTAAAGGACGCTCTCGAACCACCTTGGTGCAGATCATCTATGGTCTATATGGTCAAATTTTGGCTTAAAACATTCAGCGAATCGGACAGTTATCTCGGTTCACAATCAAATGCCGTCATTGCACATAAAATAAACAATGAGCAATCTGCGCAGTACGGCTAAATTAATTTTATTTAATTTTGTGCTTTTCATTGCAACCGACTCAAAAGCACTTCCTATACTCAGTTTTTTATTCAAGGAAAACTTATGAAAAAGATACTGGCGTTTGCAGGATCGGGACGAAAAGGTTCATTCAACTATTCGGTTGTGAAATGTGCAGCTATTGCTGCAAAAGAAGCAGGAGCTGAAGTCACTGTGCTTGATTTGTCTGAGTACGCTGATGTGCCGGTCTTTACCGAGGATTTAGAAGCAGAACATGGCATACCGGAAAAGGCGAAAGCCTTTAAGACGCACCTGATGCAAAGTGATGGTTTTTTGATTTCTAGTCCTGAATACAACAGCGGCTACAGTGCTTTATTTAAAAATCTCATCGATTGGTCCTCGCGAAAAGAGGAAGGTGAAAAACCACTCGAAGCATTTACTGGAAAGCCCGTTGCCATCATGGCGGCGTCACCCGGTGGCCTGGGCGGTATCCGCGTCCTTGTGCCGGTAAGGCTATTGCTTTCAAACTTGAGCATGAATGTGTTGGGCAATCAAGTTGCCATTCCTCAAGCGCACAAAGTCATTGATGCTGACGGCAATGTCACCGATGAATCAACCATAGAGAAATTGACTGCATTAGCAAATGGGCTAGTTGAAGCGTTGAAATAATCATCAAAGTCTTGATTCTCTTAGTGCGTTTATTCTCTGACTATCTTTAATGGTCTGCGGCAATTAAAACACGACGGTTTTATTGCCGCGAACTATCACGCGATCTTCTAGATGGTATCGCACGCCACGTGCCAACACTGACGTTTCTACATCTTTGCCCAGGCGCACCATGTCCTCTTTGCTGCAACTGTGGCTTATGCGAATGACATCCTGCTCTATAATGGGTCCTTCATCGAGATCTTCTGTTACATAATGGCAAGTCGCGCCAATGAGTTTCACGCCGCGGTCATAGGCTTTTTGATAAGGGTTAGCCCCTATGAAAGATGGTAAAAAGCTATGGTGGATGTTGATTAGCTGACCGGCATATTTCTCACAAATCACCTGTGGAATGATTTGCATATATCGCGCAAGGATAATTGAATCGGCGTTGTGTCGTTCGATAATCTCTTCCATTTGCGCAAAGGCTTCACGCTTGTCATCTTTTGGAACAGGCACATAATGAAACGGGATGCCGTGCCATTCGACCATACTCCGAAGGTTTTCGTGGTTTGAAATCACGCAGGGAATGTTGCAATACAACTCACCCGTATGCCACCGGTGTAGGAGATCTGCCAAGCAATACGACGAATGACTTGCCATTATCACAAGATTGCGTTTCTTTTGCGTATCTCTGGCAAACCACTGCATTTTAAACTTTTCTGCAATCGGCGCGAAGCGTCGTTTAAACTCCTCAAGATCAACGCCCATTTTTGCCGTGCTGATTTCATTGCGCAAATAAAACCAGCCTTCAATCAAATCCGTGTGATGGTTGGACTCAATTAACGAGCCATTTAATTCGGCGATGAAGGTACTGACTTCAGCTATGATCCCAATGGTATCTGGACAGGAAACCACGATGCGAATATGGGGGAGTTTTTGTTGTTCAGTCACCGTTTACCTATTTCTCTAACATATTACCGTAGACTCTTTGTACTCAAAGAATGGAGGTACAAAAATTATCTTTGAATTACATAATGATAGAACTTATGTGTCAATGATGCGTCCAATTTTATTGAACAAACATATTAATTAGTTGTGATTATTGTTAACAACCTTTAAGCTCTCGGCTGTTTTAGTAATTTAGCAGTATACAAGGACGTGAAGTTTGGGCGTTTTAAATTTCTTACATTTCCCATCAAAGAACGACAAAGTTCAGCTATGCATTGAGCAATTTCCATCACTCAAGCACCTCAAAAAGCAATACCTTACTCAGCTTAACAATGCGATCCAATTTAAGTCGCTGAATGCAGGGCAAACTGCATACGAGCCTGGTTGGAATTGCAATGATTTTCTAATGTGTATCGCAGGTCAAACTCGCGTGTTTAAGCGCTCAGAGTCGGGTAGAGAAATACTGCTTTACAAGGTTCAAGACGGAGAAACTTGTGTGCTAACCACATCGTGCTTGTTGTCGGGACAACCCTTTCCTGCGGCCAGTATTGCAGACAAAGACACTCATCTCGCAGCTATACCGTCCTCCTTCTTTCGTGAATTGATGTCTGTCTCA
>JBCDMA010000309.1:0-4566 GCA_038744645.1 Pseudomonadota bacterium
CACACCGTCAATTCACATATCAATAGACTACGGACAAAAATTGAAGAAGATGCGGCATCGCCGAAAATCATTCAAACGGTATGGGGAGTTGGATACAGATTAAATCCGAACGGCGTTGGAGCTCATTGATGCGAGTCGCATTTCTTGATAAATACGTATCTGTGCAATTCGTAACGAAGAAGCTATGCTTCTACCAGAGGATATCAGTCATTGTCGTGACGATATTCGCCCTGACAATCTTTCTTTTTTTGTTTTTAAGCAACTACATCCACGAACAGAAATACCTCGAATCTAATCACCTTGCGTATCAACGAATGGTGCAAAGCGTCGTTGAAAAAGGTGACTTATTTACAACGGACACCATTGATGAAGCAAAGCTGGTAGAGGTATTGAAAACGCTTCAGCTCGCTAATCCAAATTTTCATTTTTATTATCTGGATTCACAAGGCAACATTCTCAACCACGTATCTGACTCACAACCCCTGTCCATAGCAAGAGTGGATGTCGCAGCTATACAATCCTATATCTCAGAGGACTACAAAGCGCCGCTTGAGTCCAAAGACCCTAAAGGTAGAGAATCACAATTTACGTACTCAGCAGCACCCGTATACGAACTGTCCGGCTTGGTTGGTTATCTTTTTGTTGTCACCGAACAAGTCTCGGACGGTTCGCTTTTTTATAAGCTTAGAAACAGTAATGCCTTTCTGAGCGCTTTTATAATTGCGTTTTTTGGACTTATCTTCTTGTTCGCCTTAATGCTTGGTTTGTTCAGAGCGATCACTGCACCGCTGCGAAAGCTGACAAACGACATGATTGCATTCAAAGACGCGGGTAATGAGAGATCAAAAGCTAAATTGAGTTCCCAGGTTTGGTGTGATGACAGTCGCAGTGAAGTGGATAAACTCGGCTGCGCATTCAATGATTTAACGTTTCAGATTAACAAGCAATTTGAGGCAATCGATCACAGTATAAAACAGCGCCAGGAGCTACTAGCCGATCTTTCCCATGATTTGCGTACACCACTCGCAAGTATGCAAGGGTATATGGAGACCTTGCACATGAACGGAGATGCATTAAACGATGAAGATAAATCGCGATTCATTTCCATTTGCATGCGTAACATGACAAATTTAAAAGAGCTGATTGATCAAATTTTTGAACTTGCTTATCTGGATGGCGGACAAGTTAAAATTACGAGAGAACCCTGTCTTATCGGCGAATTTCTATATGATATTGCTGATAAATTCAAAATCGCTGCTAAAGCAAAAAATGTTTCAATCATAGTCACACCCGATGCAAATTTTTTGATCAACACCGATCTTGGAAAACTTGAACGTGTGCTAAGTAATTTATTGGATAATGCGCTTCGACATACGCCGGAAAATGGCGTAATAAAGCTCAACGTCACTGATGAAAATGGCTCTATAGCTATCAGCATCGAAGATAACGGCATTGGCATCGCCAAACACGAACTCGAGAACATATTCACGCCGCGGTATCAGGCGTCAAACTCTCAATCAACCAACGGCAAAAACGTTGGTCTAGGATTAGCGATATGCAAACGATTAACAGCATTGTTAGGCGCTGATTTAACCGTCAAAAGTGAAAGTGGTAAAGGCACTGTGTTTAGTTTTAGTCTACCAAACCAGTGATTAACCGAAATTCATAAATGCACATTAAGCGAATCGCAATAATGCGATTTCTGACATCGATACTACTCACTCTCAGGCCTAGGATCGTCTTTTGATAGTGGGATATCTGCTTTTTCCATCAACTCTATGTCAGATGCTTTAATCCCTATGTGATACGCGGCAAAACCTGGCATCACCACTTGGTCCGTCGCCATACCAATGATCTTACCGTCAATCGTAGAGGAAATATCCACGCTTTCATTAGTGATTGGATCAGTGACAGTGCCAAGCAATTCGCCTTTCCTCACGTCATCTCCAAGTTCGACTTTGCTGAGCAAAATACCCGCTGAACTCACACGTAGCCACTTGGAGTGGAAATAAACCGGTGAAGGACTGCCCCAGTAGAAAGCTTTACTGTACATTTTCTGCTTCTTCAACAAGCCGTAAATGCCGTTTACACCACTATCTACCTGTTCTTTCTGTAGTCGCGACGATTCTCCTAGTTCGAAGGTCACTGATTTGATACCAATTCTTTTGGCTTCAAACCTTAGCATGCCTTCCCTGCCCTTACTGTGGACAACTACCATCTCATCAAATCCTTCTGTGAATTCAACCACCTCCGGATCACTCATATCGGCTCTGACCTGAGCTAGGTTTGTGCGTTTGAATGAGCCAGTGTGGATATCAACTAAGAGATCGCATTTTGTAATGACTTTGCTGAAAAGAGAATGCGCAACACGTGACGCTAAACTGCCATTTTCAGTACCTGGAAAAAAGCGGTTTAAATCACGACGGTCGCTCATAAACCGCGTATTGCGTTGGAATCCTTGTAAGTTAACAATTGGAACACCAATAATGGAGCCTGATAGCTTATCCGGTTCAACGTCGTACATTACCGTCCGAATGACTTCAATACCATTCAATTCGTCTCCGTGCACGGCTGCTGTCAAGCAAAGTACTGGGCCAGGTTGTTGGCCGTGCAATACTAAAACAGGCGTTGATAATGATAGACCGTTAAAGGATATCTCAGGATTCCACGCCAATCTTGTTGATGTACCAGGCAATATTTTGTTATCGAGTAGATCCAGAGGCATCATTGCAAGCGCTTCAGGCGTCTCTTCATTTGCCGGGGTTTCTTGCGCATCGTTGTTTTCGGTGCTGTTTGCGCTTTCTTCATCTGTCGTTGTTTGATTGGCCCCAAGTGGTTGCGCAACCTCTTTAAGGTCAATATCAGGCGCGATATTGTATTGTTCGGTCGATGATTCATCATCTATCTGCTCTACAACAATTGCTTCATCATCAACCGGGGCTTGTTCCAAAGCAGTGCGTTCCTCCTCTTTTACATCTTTGTTGATTTTCGTATCTTCTTCGTCTGGCGCGCTGGCAACTGCGTCTTCAGACGAATTTTGAACGACTGTGTTCTTATTTGGCGTGTTGGTTTTGTCAGTTTTCGCTGATTGCTCAATATCACTGGAATCGGTATCTTGGCTTTTCTTCTCTGTTCTCTCTTTGTTTACTGACTCTGGTTCAGGAGCCAAGTCACTATTGGCAATCTCAGACCTACTTTCATGGATATCGTCATTCAAGGAGAGCTTTTGAGCGGAAACAATCTGTTCACTAGCATTAGTGTGAAATACGAAGAGCAAGACAAGAGATGAAAATACGGAAAAATATAAACAACGGCTTTTTATCATAATTATTATACGTCTATTTTGCGCAGTTTTTTTCGATGAGATTTTGGCGCATATGGAATATTCTTGCACAAAGCAATCTTTATACCTATTTGAGTGAAAATATCGCGAATCTAAAGGTGTCAACGAGCGTTTTGATAATCTAAAGCTGCCGAACCCATGGCATCTTTATGGATAAAAGGCTACCATTTACAACCACTAAACACTACCTAAATCGTGGAATCCTAATACATGAAAAGTTTGGCTGAACGCCACTTACCTATCTTCTTAAAAGGCATGGCAATGGGCGCTGCTGATGTTGTTCCCGGTGTTTCTGGCGGTACAATTGCATTTATTACAGGCATATACGATACGCTGTTAGAAAGCATCCGCAGAATCAATCCTTCGTTATTCTCAATTGTAAAGACGCAAGGCGTTTCCGGTGCATTTGATCATATCAACGGAAAATTCCTCATTGTATTGTTTACCGGGATCTTAACCAGCATCGTCTCACTGGCAAAACTCATATCTTTTTTGCTGACCAACCACCCGATCCCCATCTGGTCATTCTTTTTTGGCCTTATTGTTGTGTCGGTCTATCACGTGGGGCGGGAAGTCGACAAAAAGACGCTATCTCGGATACTCATGTTGCTTATAGGCGTCGCATTCGCCTACACAATAACAATGTTAAAACCAATGACATTAGAACCTAGCGTAGTCAACATTATCATTGCAGGGGCAATTGCAATATGCGCGATGATACTTCCTGGCATCTCAGGCAGTTTTATTTTGCTATTACTGGGCATGTATACAACAGTACTTGCCGCGATAAAGGGATTTCAGCTCGATGTCATATTCTTGTTTGGTATCGGGTGTTTGGTCGGGCTATTGACCTTTTCCCACCTGCTCAGTTTTCTTTTGAAAAGAGCTCGCGACCTGACGCTTTCATTTCTCATCGGTCTGATGATGGGCACTTTACCAAAAATCTGGCCGTGGAAAGAGACGCTTACATGGCGAACCAACTCGAGCGGCGAACAGGTGCCATTGACCGAGCGTAATTTGCTTCCTCATCAATTTGAACAGATTACGGGGCAAGAAGCGCAGCTCTTGCTGGGTATTGTATTAATGTCTTTTGCTGTCGTTCTTGTTTTATTGCTTGAGCGGTTTGCAGAAAAAAATGCGGATTGATAGAACCACTTAACAACGAATAAGTAAGACGCATTCTGATTTCTCCTCAAATAAAGTGAAGATGACTGATAAGTCAG
>JBCDMA010000310.1:0-4537 GCA_038744645.1 Pseudomonadota bacterium
AAGGGTTACCAAGTCATTGTGATCATAGGTGCCAACAGAGGTATATGCGCCACCTGAAGAGAGTTTATCTGCATTCTCATCTAAGATGTCATCTAGCATATCATCGCCGAAAACCTCTTCGACCATTTCGGTAAATTCGTCAAATACTATGCCTTTCATTTTCTCTCTCCAGCTGTGTTATGTAACCTATGATGCGTATTGAACAGCTAAACGATTTGAGTCAGGGTAAATAGGCGGTGAGTTTGTCTTTTAACTGCCCGAGACTCACCGGCTTGACGACATACCCTGTGACACCCGCCTTTATCGCTTTGATTATGTGTGCTTTGTTGTGATTTGAAGACACCAGAAAAAACGGTATCGTGTTTAACGATTCGTCTTTACGCATAATCTCTAGTAAATCCAGTCCGTTCATCTGCGGCATGTTCCAATCGCATACGATTAACTTGATCGGATGATTCTTTGCTTGTTGTTCCTTAAACACGCTCAGTGCGCGCATTCCATCGTTTGCTGTGAGTACATTTGAGAAGCCCACTTCCCACAATAAATTTACATTTAGTTCACGGCTAACAAAGTCATCTTCTACTACTAAAACAGGATCTTGTGCAGAGAGTTTTTTGTTATTGGACGTAGAATCTGTTGATGTCATTTCGATGTTGAACTCGGTAGTTGATTCGATTGTTAAGCACCAAACAGCAAGCGCATGACGGAAATGAACTGATTTTTTCAGATAGCATTGATTAATTTTTCGGCTGAGTTTCGTTGTTCTTTAACAGTTTGTGATTAGGCTGGTTGTGCCTCGTACGAATACAGCGTTTAATTATCTGGACTGCGTTTCAATCGACAGATCATAGTGTTTTTGTGTTCTAAAAGATCTGTTGCTTGGGTGGTTCTTTCTAAGTAAACACACTACTTTTAGTAGCTCTATAGATCTGCATCAAATCCTTTTATAAATATACGCCACAAGTCTTATCAACCTGATTAGTAAGTTACGCTAATGTTATTAAGTTGATAAAAATATTTGAAGAAGGTGAGAAAATGAGATACCAAGAGGAATATAGTAAAGCAGCGAATCATCCTGAACAGTTTTGGGGTGAGCAAGCCGAAAATATTGCGTGGTATAAAGCACCACAGACCATTTTGTCCGAAGATGAAAATGGCATCGGACGATGGTTTGCAGATGGTGAACTTAATACCTGTTATCTCGCACTTGACTACCACGTAGAAAACGGTCGCGGCGACCAAACAGCCATAATCTATGATTCCCCAGTTACAGACACTAAGCAAAAGATAACCTATGCGGAGATGACAACCCAGGTGGCAAAGTTTGCGGATGTTCTTGCTTCTCAAGGCGTCAAAAAAGGCGACCGCGTCGTTATTTATATGCCAATGATCCCTGAAGCATTAGTGGCGATGTTGGCTGTGGCGCGACTCGGTGCTGTTCACTCTGTGGTGTTTGGTGGATTCTCCGCAAATGAGCTAGCGGTGAGAATCGATGATGCGCAACCCATGGTATTGGTCACGGCATCTTGTGGCATTGAGGTCAATAGGGTCATTGAATACAAGCCGATGGTAGATGAAGCTATCGTGCTTGCATCTCATAAGGTAAACAGCGTCGTATTGTTACAGCGGTCACAATCCACCGCCGAGATGGTGTCAGATAGAGATGTTGACTGGACAGACGCAATGAGCACTGCCGAGCCAAGTGATTGTGTGCCGGTAAAAGCGACAGATCCGCTGTATGTGTTATATACCTCTGGCACCACAGGCAAACCAAAGGGTGTTGTCAGAGACAATGGTGGTCATGCGGTAGCCCTTAAATATTCGATGAGTGCTATCTATAACATCAAGCCGGGAGATGTGTTTTGGGCCGCGTCTGACGTTGGCTGGGTAGTAGGGCACTCTTATATTGTATATGGACCTTTATTACACGGTTGCACCACCGTTGTTTACGAAGGAAAACCGGTTAGAACGCCGGATGCTGGAGCGTTTTGGCGTGTATGCGAAGAATACAGTGTTAAAGCGCTTTTTGCGGCACCCACTGCATTTAGAGCCATTCGAAAAGAAGATCCCGAAGGTTTGCTGATCGACAACTATAAGCTTGAAAGCTTAGATACGATTTTTATGGCCGGTGAGCGCCTTGATCCACCTACTTACGAATGGACCATGGAAAAAACAGGTAAGCCTGTAGTAGACCACTGGTGGCAAACAGAAACTGGATGGGCGATTTGTGCGAACCCAACGGGGCTTGAATCACTGCCTGCGAAAGCGGGGTCCTCTACTGTTCCTGTGCCTGGTTTCAACGTAAAGATCCTCGATGAAAGTGGCAATGAATTAGGCCCAAATCAACAAGGCTCAATCGCACTTAAATTGCCGCTACCCCCCTCGTGTCTTCCCACTGTTTGGGGCGACTTCGCGCGGTTTCGCGACAGCTATTTAACTGAATACCCAGGCTTTTATTGCAGTGGCGATGGCGGCTATTTTGATGAAGATGGTTATCTATTTATTATGGGTCGCACCGATGACGTGATCAATGTCGCAGGTCACAGACTGTCTACAGGTGAAATGGAAGAAGTACTTGCGGCGCACAATGCAGTCGCAGAGTGCAGCGTGATTGGTATAGAGGACAAACTAAAAGGACAAGTGCCAGTAGGTTTAACCCTGCTTAAAGATGGCGTCGATATCAGTGAAGAAGAGCTACAAACTGAGTTAGTTGCCATGGTGCGCAAGCAAATAGGGCCTCTAGCCTGTTTGAAAAGAACAATTGTTGTTCCTCGACTACCAAAAACACGTTCGGGAAAAATCCTACGAAAACTGTTGAGACAAATTGCGGCTGGACAAGATGTTGCAGTGCCTTCAACTATTGACGATCCGGCCAGTGTCGCTGAGATACAATCCGTCATGAAGGAAAAAGGGCTAGTGCTCAAAGTTTAATGACAGTTCGCCTGTAAAACCCACAGCACGCTGTAGTTACAATTTTTATTGAACGATTTTGTCTTAGTTTTAGGTCTTTTACGTAATAGACACTAGATAGCATTTGGTTTGAAAGCCTATGAATGAGACTAAGACATCTTCAAAGAAAAGAGTATGGAGCTGGATAAGAGATATTGGTATCGCCGTGATTATCTTTTCGGCTATCACAGTTTGGACGACCCGAAATATGCTGGATACCGATGGTTCCGTGCAGGTCTCTCAAGCTAATATTGTCTCGTTAGAGGGTGGTCTACAGGAACTTTTAAGTGCCACTAAACCCAATCTTATTTATTTTTTCGCGCCATGGTGTCAAATCTGTGATTTAAGCATTCAAAACTTAAACTACCTAGATAATGAAAAAGTGAATGTGGTCGCTATTGCTTTGGACTACCAAACGCGCGAAGAGGTCGAACAATTCATTGTCCGAAATACGCTAGAAAACGACATTCTGCTTGGTACCAATGAACTAAAACAAGCATTCAATGTGCAAGGTTATCCCAGCTACTATCTTATTGATGAAGAATATACCGTGGTAGGCAAGTCATTTGGCTATTCTACGGCGCTGGGTTTGAAACTGCGCGAAACCTTTGGGTTCTTGTAAATTACTATATTTTTGCGGCGTTTTACGCTGATATCTTCACTTTTTAGCGTCGCCTACGTGTGTTTTTCTGACACGTGCCGAAGCGCGCTGATAGCATTCGTCAATCTCTTGGAGATTCACTTGTTGCTCGCAAATAAGCAAAATTTGCAGCAGCAACTGCCCATCAACTGTCCCTTGACTAAATTTGGACCTAAGGTTGTTTGTTTTTTGTCGGACTTGAAACTTTTCCCACAACAGAGCGGACAATTCATCATGATCTAGTCCCGCTCGCTTGATGAACGATGGCAACCATGTCTTGAGCGTTTCCTTCCATTCTTGTTTGCTTACAATCAGCAAGTTTTGCATTTCCTGCGTGATTGTAGGGTCTTTCTTCGGCATGCTACTGGTCGTCTTTCTGAATGCTTGTAAAGTATAACCCTGCAATAATTATATTCAATTAAAATTTAAAATATTTAATTATTATTGAATATATTAAACTTTTGGAGTAGCCTAGAAGCTATAAAAGCATAAACAATAGCGTAGTTATTGATGCAAAAGTCAGTTAAGGAAATCGCTGCCGATTTGCTCGAAGTATCATTTTTTGATGACTATTCGGTTAGCCATTCAATTCATGAAAACAGTCTTATTTTCACGTTTCATGAATATGGTGATTTGCCTGTCATTTTGGTGGTGAGCAATAAACAGGTTTTGGTCGAGGTTGCATTAGTAGAGAGGCACGAATTCGATGAGCCAGAAAAGATAGACTATCAGCTGCTCACGACACACAAGTATTTGCCACTCAGTGCTATCGCCATTGAAAAAATCAATGGCATTGACTGGTATGTGATGTTCGGTGCGTTGTCTATTCACTCAAAAACATCTGTATTAGTTGAAGAGCTGAACGAACTCGTTGCGAACACTTTTGAAGTGATAGACGCGTTAGAACCACTATATAAATTTAACCAACAGTAAGCGCTCGAGGTAGGT
>JBCDMA010000311.1:0-4523 GCA_038744645.1 Pseudomonadota bacterium
AACGGATACAAATCTCGCCATTTTGGATTTTGCTCAGCAATCAATTTGTCTTTACATTTGCGCTGCCACTCATTCAGCATTTTTTCGCGTAATATAGCCGCTTCCATCGTGCCGTATTGTTCGAAGTACACCAGTTTATCTAAATCACCATCTGCGCCCGCTCCACTTATCTCTTTGTTTTTGTGTTGATACATACGTTGCGTCAGTGTGTTTGTCACTCCAATGTACAGAGCTGATTTTTCATCATCAGTGATGATATAAACGGTTGGTTGTTTCATTGTTGTCTTCCTTGGCAAAACAAAATGTAACGGTACCTTGTTTGTTCGTATTACAACACTGCTCTTTGGTTGTGTTATTTACTCATTTTATTAACATTTGCCTGGTCTAGAAACAACCTAATACCGGCCTAAGAGCGGCGTTTCGAAAATCGCGTTTATCCTTGTCCTCAGAGTATTTTGCAAATCAATCTTATGAAAATGATCGTCATCGAGCCCCATTTAGCAAATTGGAAAACGACAAAATTGATTATTTCTTGAACATATTGTTGATTTAACAACCTGCCTCACAGACTAAAAACGTAAAATTAACAAAAATTAATGTTTTTTCTTTTTTTTTGATTTAGCAGTTGAAAATAGTTTTTTTTCAAGGTAAAACTGTAACCGTGAAGTCGACAAGCATTAATTGTTTTGTTGGGTTTGCGGTAAAAACGATGTTCAGCAAAACATGGACTGAGTTTTACTTAACTTTAATACGTTTAATGGAGTAAATGATGAAAAAAGTAACACCTCAGAAACAGAAAAAAGTCAACGGTGGCTCACAGTTATGGAAAAATAACGGTGATTAGTTAGTCCAATATTATTGACTTAATGTTGTGCCAAAGTTCTCTTCGTTCTTTGGCACAATTAACGAAATTCCTCGCAATAATCCCCATCTCCACCATCACTCAATCTCTTCCGTGAACTAACAACCAGACATAGTTTCTCAATCAACTATTGAAACGAAATAGGGTAAATTAGAGTGAAATACCACGTTTTTCGTATTTATTAAAATACGATATTATATTTTTCTATATTTACTTTTTATGGATATGTACCATGTATAACATAATGCGGCGCTTTTCTTAAGGCATGGACCGTTTAGCGCATCAATTCACTCGACGAGTCACCTCTACATCCATTTGATTTACAGTATCGCCTTACGCCATTCATGTAAATTTTCATAACCGAATATTTACATTGCTTTTTTTTCAAGTAGTTTACTGTCTTAGCGATAACCATATTGTCTACAGGCCAATTGGCCACTTCAATCAACACAATCACTTTGGTATGAGTTTGCTTTGACTAACAAAAATCAGACGGACGATGAAATAACCTATAGAGAAGATGTCATTAAGAGCGTTTTTTCTCAGGGCGAAAAACCTTTTAACGTTCAATCTCCGCCGAACTTAACCATCTATACGATGACATTTGTTGCTTTCTTAGGTGCTCTCGTTGCATTTCTTTTCATTATAAAAATGCCAGTCCACGTTCAAGCGGTTGGAGAAATAATGGCGGGTAAAGACTATCACCAAATCATCATTAGCGAGGAAGACAAGATTGTAAATGATGTGCTCGTCAATGAATCTGAGCCCGTTGAGGATGGCACACTCTTGTTTACCCTGGTGGACCGAGATCAATCCAGCCAACAACGCAGGATTGAGAATTTAAATGAACAAATCGAATCACTCAAAACACAGATAACCAGCGCTGATGAGTTTCAGCGCAAAAGAATAGAGCAAGTAGAAAAGCAAAGGAAAGAGCAACTCGATGTTATAAAACAGCTGGAACAAACGCGTTTCAACGAAAAAGAGATATTACAACGATATGAAAAAAGTGTCCTCGATGGATTAGTCGCGGCCACCCTTGTTGACCAGCAACAAAGGATTGTTACCGCACTTGATGCACAGCTCATACGACAAGCATCAGTGTTTACTAAACTTGAAGTCGACGCTTTAAATATCAAAGAAACCTTCAGACAATTGGAGAATAAAAACAACGAGGAAATAAAACGACTCAGTTTCGAATCAATTGAGTTAAAGAGTAATCAAAAGATTTTATCTCCTTGCGACTGCGTGGTAGACAATATTTTCATAACAAATGGTTTGCCTATTGTCGCAGGACAGTCTATTGCAACGCTTTCTACGCATATATTGAATTCCACGATTGTTCTGTACATACCTGCTAACGAATATCGCGAAATTCAACTTGGCAATAAAATCCAAGTCAATGCATCAGCTTATCCTTCCAATAAATACGGCTCATTAAAAGCAACAGTGCAAGAAATTTCCGCGTCACCAGTTCCTGGTAGATTGGTCAATAAGCAAGGGTTAGGTTTAGACGATATTACTTATTTCGTCGTTAAAGCGGTGATCGATGATATACCGCCCAACATTTCGTTAATAACCGGGATGACTGTCAACTCTGATATCAGAGTAGATTCCATTTCATTGTTTCGTCTTTTATTCGACATTAACCACAAACGCTAGTTTTTTAGGGCAAGCCGCATGGATATTTCGTTTTTTGGTCACAAAAAGAAAGCGCCCGTTGTTATGCAAAACGAAATTGCAGAATGTGGGCTTGCTAGCCTAACGATGTGTTTCAATTGGCATGGTCTGGACGTAAATCTACATCAACTTCGCAGCAAATATCCTTGTGGACAAGAGGGGATGTCTATTGCCGACTTATCAGACATTTGTGAAAACGAGGGCCTGATTGCTGATGTTTACGAGCTTGAAATGGATGAAATGTCTGAACTGACGTTGCCAAGTATTCTGCACTGGGACTTAGCACACTTTGTCGTCCTTACAAAAATATCCGGCAAAAGATACATCATTCACGATCCTGCGATTGGCAAACTGTCGCTAACGAACGAGGAAGTTTCCAAGCACTTTACTGGCTACGCCATGATGATTGAAAAAGGCCAAGCTGATGCGTTCAATAGTGCGAAAAGTAAATGGGAAGAAGGCAATGAACAGAGTCGTACGTTATTGACCTACACAGAGCTCCTTAGACGCTCTACTGGTCTTGGCAGCGGTTTACTCAATCTGATATTGCTTACTTTCATTGCACAGCTTATGGTGATGTGCATTCCTTTGATTACACAGGTTGTTATCGACGATTTCGTCGCCATTGGCGACAGGTCTTATCTTTTGGCGTTGATCGCAGGAGGAATTGGGCTAGCGTGCTTTATCTTTATCGTGCGTCTATTCCGCGGCTGGTCATCCATTTATATCGGCTATCATTGGCACTCGAGTTTTTCTTCATACTTCTTTCAACGCTTGGTTAGGCTCCCACTGACCTATTTTGAATCGAGAAACATCGCCGACATCAATACGAAGTTTCGCGTATTAGATGAGCTAAAAGAGAGCTTTACCGAGCAACTCGTTGATGGCTTCATTGACGGCATGATGTCCTTAGTAACCATCATCATCATGTTCGTATTCTTTCCAGTCTTAGCTGCAATTTCCCTTTTATTCTTTGTCATCTATCTGACCATCCGAGCGTATCTCGTAAATAAAGAAGTGCAGTACGCCGGGACGTTTTTTAGCGAAAGCATAAAGGAATCTCATACCTTTTTTGAAACCATCAACAATGTCCTGGCGGTGAAGCTCTACGGAAAAGAAGGATCGCGGTATCAGCAATGGAAGACCTACTATCTGAAGAAAATGAATGCGACAGTGTACTTATCGAAGTTGAAGCTTTGGTACACCAGTGGCAACGAATTCTTAGGCCAAGTAGAACGCCTTATTATCCTTTATATAGGTGCGGTTGCTGTGATTGAACAACAGCTCACGCTGGGTATGTTGTTCGCCTTTATTGCCTATCGGGAAATTTTTTCAACACAAAGCAAGTCGCTTGTAGATAACCTTCTAAAGTTTAGAGTCTTGCGCGTGGATATGGATAGACTCTCAGACATTGAAGTGCAAGATGTTGAAAAGAACATGTTGGGTGACAATGCAATCAAACATCCAATCGAAGGCTCTGTCGAGACCAAAGATTTAAGCTACACATACCCTGGAAGTAATCTACCCATATTTTCAGATTTGAATATAAGCGTCACTAAAGGAGAACACGTTGTCATTACTGGCCCATCAGGCGTGGGGAAAACGACATTGATTAAACTGCTCGCAGGGGTAATAGAGCCTACAAGAGGTGACATTCTCGTTGATGCAAAACCCCTCTCATCAATAGGCAAACGTCATTTCCGAAAACATGTCGCGATTATCAGCCAACAAGAAGGGTTGATTTCAGGCACTTTGTTTATGAATATTGCGTTTGCGGATATGGTCATCGACGAAGCAAGAGTCTATGAGGCGGCAAAACAAGCGCAAGTGTATGACGAAGTAATGGACATGCAAATGCAGTTTCACACAGTAGTCGCGGGTAATCACAGCTCAGGACTGAGTGGTGGTCAAGTACAACGCATACTCATTGCACGTGCACTATACGCCCGACCTGCGATTTTATTTATGGATGAAGCAACAT
>JBCDMA010000312.1:0-4517 GCA_038744645.1 Pseudomonadota bacterium
CTATACTGTAGAGGTTAGCGAGACTTTTGTAGATTACATAGCACGACTGAAAACGGCAGCGGCAGAACAAAACATAGAATTATTTTTGTACACAGCGCCGATTTACTCTGAGTTAAAAGACCAGCTCAAAACGTCTACTATCGAAAACTTTCGTCAAGTTATGAGGGAAACCGATGTGCACTACATTGACCTGAATTTGGTGATGCCAGATTTACCGCACGATTACTTCGTAGACGCAAGCCATCTGGGCAAATCTAAGGGCACCCCACTGGCTACTGAAAAGCTAAAACAATTCATTGAATCGAATACAACCATTTGATGGTATACGTTGAATTATTCCCAATGTTGACTCCAAGAACCTAGGTCGACGCAGAATCATTGATGCTCGACTGGGTGTGTTTCGTTGAGTAACTGAATGATTTCCTTTGCTTCGTTATATCAAAGTCAATGATTAGATTACTATGGCGAGCAAACAAAAATTTGTTTATCCTGTTTCTATCACAGATGGAACTTTAAAACGGCATATCGCTTTGGGTGAAAACAAGCCAGTATCTCCCGCAAAAAATATTGTATTATCCTTAGACCAAATAAAGGCCAATTCAACGTCAGTTTCAAATCAAGTAGATACCCGACTAACGTCTTTTTATAACGAATATTTAGAAACCCTTGTCGCTGGATTAAGGAAACAATTCGGCGGCGGCCCACCAGAACCTGAAGACATTGCTCAACAAGCTTTTCAAAAACTGATTGAACGCGATGATCTTTCCAAAATCAAAAATCTTCAAGCATTTATCTGGCGCATCGCTCGCAATATGATTCTTGACCACAAGCGCGCTCAGGATGTAAGAAGCAGGTATGATTTTGAAGTAGAAAAGCTTTATTTTCCTTTAAAGGACGACGTTTCAACACCTGAAGACGTCTTACTAGTGCAGGAACAATTAAATATTGTAAAAAAAATAGTCGATGAGTTGCCAGAACGCAGACGACAGGCGCTTTTGTTGAATCGGATAGAAGGACTCTCTGTTACCGAAGTGGGCAAACAACTGGGTATTTCGAGGCCAAGCGCCGCAGCACATATTGCCAAAGCAATGGCGAAGTTGAGCATGGCATTTATTGACAGTTCAAGTGGGTCATCAAAATGACTAACACCAAACATGATGATAGAGCATTAATATTAGAAGAAGCGCATAAATGGCATGCATTGCTTAGCGATCCTGAACATACTCAATTGGAAGAACGCAGATTTAAGCGATGGCTTTCGGAGGATAAACGACATGCTGAATTTTATGACTATGCGGTAACAATGCAGGCTGCATTTAGCCGAATAGAAGCTGAAGAATTTGACCTCCCGGTCGCGGCAAAAACTATACCTAGAAAGAGGGAGAATGATCATCAACGCCGTCGACGTGATCTGGCTTTTGGGTGGATTGCTTCAATCGAACACGCAGTTTCTGAAATCAAAGCACCGTTTTACATAGCTAGCTCACTTGCGTTGGCCATTCTCATAATTAGTGCACTGTATTTTATACCATCAACAGAAGATGCAACTTCTGTCGCTCGTTACATTGCTGAGTATCAGACAGAAAAAGGGCAGACAAAAGCAATTACACTGCCTGATGAGTCAGTCATTAGGCTCGGTGCAGATAGCACAATTCACACCCGGTTTACGGCGACGGAGCGCACAGTGTCATTATTGTCGGGTGAAGCGTTCTTTGATGTTATCAGCGACCCAGACAGACCATTTAAAGTTGAGGCAGATCAGATGCGTGCTACTGTGACTGGGACTGAATTTAATATTCACCGCCGAAGTCGCTATGTGAGCTTAGCAATTGCTGAAGGTAGCGTGACGGTTGATTACGGAAAAAAAGCAGAGCTTCAGCTTTTTGCTGGTCAATCAGTATCAGCGACCAAAACCTCAGGCCTTTCCACAATTAAAACTATACCAATTCAAAACGTTGCCACGTGGCGATCAAACAGATTGCTCTATAACAACGCTTCATTGGAGGAAATAATATATGACGCAAATCGGTATTCGACGATACCTATCACAATAAGTATTTCGCCGGAAAAGATGCAAAAAATACGTATTCGCGGGTCTTTCAGTGCCAGTGACATCAATGGAATGCTAACATCGATAAGCGAGGTTTATTCACTTACAATCGACCGCTCTCATCCCGATATCATTAAAGTCATAGAGTAACAAACAACGCACTTTCATCTGGTGCACAAAAAATTTAATCGCACTAACTTCGTTTTTGACACTTGACACGTCTTAGTACTGAAAGCGGATGAGAATCATTCGTAAAATTAAGGACTAAGAAAAAAATGAATCGGTTTCAACACACTTTTATTAGCAAGGCTGTATTTTTCGCACTTTGTTCAGCGCTCCCTGCGATTGCGCTTTCATCCTCTGCATTCGCTAAACCAACTGAATCATCGCAAATTATGACTATTCTTGATATAAAAGCTGGGCCTATCGGGGATACATTGCAAGCGATAAGCATTGCTTTTGACATAGATATCATTGCGAATGAATCTGAGCTTGAGAGCATAAATACAATTGCATTACAAGGAAGTATGACTGCTGTGACAGCAATAGAACAAGCTATCCAAGGTACGGAGCTTACGTTCTCGAAAACGTCTAGTGGCGGATATTCAATAAAAACAAAGCCGGTAGAATCATCTCTAAACAAAAACAATACTCAACAAGCATCTGAAGCAACAGATTCAGCTGAAGTGATTATCGTAAGAGGAACACGTGCGAATCGAAAGGAGTTTGAAACCGCAACCTCTGTATCCGTATTCACCCAACGTGAACTCGACAGAATACTGGGCGCCAATGACACTGAATCTTTACTGCTGCGGATCCCAAATATTGTCGTCACCAGCGGTACGGGTGAGATAGTGAGAGGAGTAGATACGCAAGGACCAGTGACTGGTGGGCTTGCATTCGCAGCGGGGTCACGGCCGCGGTTATCCAGTGTCGTGGACGGATACGCACAGTTTTTCAGTGAATATATAGAAGGCGTCACTTCAATCTACGATGTTCAGCAAATAGAAGTCTTTAGAGGACCTCAGACTACGGCGCAGGGGGTCAATGCCATTGCTGGTGCCATTTATGTGTTTACTAACGATCCCACCTTTGAAAATGAAGCGGGGATCACGCTTGAGAAGGCAGAGTACGGACAGTATCAAGCCGCTGGTTTTGTATCTGGCCCAATTATTAGTGATGAATTAGCCATGCGTATCGCCGTTGATTACCGCGAATCTGAGCCTTTCAATGACTTTTCACCGCTGCTTCCATCTAATATCCCACTGGGCGAAACCATGAGTTTTATCGCGAGAGCAAAGGTGTTGTGGACACCGTCCAAGTTCCCGGAATTAGAAGCAAAATTGACATATCAATATGCTGACACGGGACGACCTACCTTTGTTAACGTCACAGAGCCATTTGAAGATAGAAGGGTCGGGTTTCAAGCAGGGCAAACCTCAGATCAAAAAAACCATACCGGTATATTCGATATCAGCTATGAATTTAACGAAGCCCTAACCCTTACCAATCAACTGACTTTTGGTGATTTTGATACTGTATTGCGCACACCTGCACCTGCAGGAGTGGGACCTAGAGAATTGCAGGCTGGTAGAGATGGAACGCGTCTCACCAATGAAACCATACTGCGTTATCAAGGGCGGGGTATGGTAAACGATGGGCTTGTTGGCACATATCTGCAGCAGCAGGAATTTGATGGAATATTTTTCCCACTCGATCAAGAGACAAATGACAAGCAAGACAGTATGGGGATGTTTGGACAGGCAAGTTTTCAGTTGACCGAAAAACTTGAGTTGATTACGGGATTGAGGTACCAACGAGACTCGCAAGACCGAGAGGGCGTTTTCTTTCTCGCAGACATAGATTTTGATATTACTTTTGATGCATGGCTGCCAAAAATGGAGCTGGCTTACGACCTCGAAGAAGGTATTCGTCTTGGTGCAAGTGCTTCAAAGGGTTTTAATCCTGGTGGCATTATTTCAGATTTTTTCACTTCAAACACTTTTGAATTCGAGGAAGAAACGGTGTGGACGTACGATATCTATGGTCGCTTTGAGCTTCTCGGAGGACGGTTGCGGTTAGATGGTAATGTCTTTTACTCGGACTATGAAGGTTATCAGAACTTTTCAATCGTAGGGTTTGACCCACAAACGGGCTCTCCGATCAGCAACATTGCAAATGCTCCGCGTGCAGAGTCATATGGTATTGAGGGTAGCTTTAATTATACTCTGAATGAGCTTGTGAGCCTATATGGCAGTCTGGGCTTGCTGGAAACCGAGTTTGATGATTTGGTAGCTCCAGGTCAATTCGAAGGCTTTGAATTTGCCAGTGCGCCTCAATTCACCTGGTTTTTTGGTGCTGATTTCACGCCTTCAGAAAACCTAATTTTCTCTGCGCAAGCACGACGTGTAGGCGCCAGTTTTTCAGACGATGACAATATCCCAACTAACCGCGTGGAAGGCTACAC
>JBCDMA010000313.1:0-4515 GCA_038744645.1 Pseudomonadota bacterium
CGGTGGCCACAGTACCTGGAGATAGCCCAATAATATTAATACCGTCGTTTTGGCACTCTACGTGCGCTACTTCAGTGAGTTTTTTTGCCGCTGATTTGGTCGAGCAATAGTGACTCCAACCATTCAGAGCACTGTTCGCTGAGCCCGAACTCATATTTATAATGGTGCCAAACTGTTGCGATCGCATAATAGGTAGAGCTGCTCGCATGGAGTAGTAAACGCCTTTGAAATTAATGTCTACGGCGCGTGACCAAACCTCAGGGCCACTCTCGTGCAGCACTGAAAGTGGTTCTATGACTCCTGCATTATTCACCACTACATCCAACCTCTCATAAGAAGAGAAAGTGAAATTTATCATGTTTTCCACCTGCTTGTAGTCAGCGACGTCACATACTCTGATGAGGATAGAGCCGGACATAGGACCAATCTCTTCAGCAGCTTGTTCCAAGGCGCGAAGGTTAGACGCGAGCATTACAACATTTGCGCCTGCTTTTGCAAAGTGTGTAGCCGTTGCTAAACCAATACCGCGACTAGCGCCAAATACCACGACCGTTTTTTGAGCAAAATCCATACTACAATCCGAATATCTATAGGTTGAGAGAGATTCTATAGATGACTACATGACAACGAAATATCGGATATTGCATTAGAGTAATGCGATAAATGCACGAATCCTGCGTTAAAATAGTGTCTCCATTCAGTGAATCGGCTAGTCAGAGCGCAGATTTTCCTTTAAAAAATCTATCATTACCCGCACTTTTTTAGGTAAATAGGCTCTATCGGGATAAATCAACCACGCAGACGTATCAAATTCGTTACCTGCAACCTGATAGTGAGGGAACAGGTCTATCAAGTCACCTTTTTCAATGTCTTCGTCGACGAGCCAACCCGCTAGGATCGCCGGCCCTCCCCCCATCAACGCCATTGTTCGAATAGTTAAAGCGGAAGATATGGCAATATTTGGATTCACTGTTACCACCTCAGGTTGCGCATTTGGCGTATCTACATGTCTAAATTGCCATCGGTTCTTATAGGCGGGTAATGTAAATACAATGCACTTGTGGTTTTGCAGTTCCTGAGGCCTGTGACCAACAGGATGACGCGAGAGGTATTTAGGGCTTGCGACGACGCGGTAATGCGTTGAAAAGAGTTTAGTGGCTACGACATCCCCAGACAGTTTTGACCCGAGACGAACGGCTAAGTCTATACCCTCTGAAACTAGATCCACGTTGGTGTCGGTAAATAACAATTCAAGTGAGACACCTGGAAAACGTGCTTGAAATGGTGCCAATAAGGGCGATAACACTTTTTCGCCAAATGCAACGGACGCAGTCATGCGCAACGTGCCCATAGGTTCGCTATTAAGCAAACGAGCATGTTCTGTTGCCTGTTCATATTCCTCAACCACATGACGGATCCGTTTTAAATAGGCTTCACCCGCTTCGGTGAGTGTCATTTTGCGCGTCGTACGATTGAACAATCGCAGGTTCAGCTGTTGCTCCAGCGAGCTAATGGCTCTTGAAACGGATGACGGATTGATGTCCATATCATCAGCGACGGCAGCAAAGCTTAACCGTTGAGCAACATCGACAAAGAGTTTAAGAGTTTCGATATTCATTTATGTTAATTACGCATTTATACTAGAAGAATCTTGGGTGCTACGCTGCCACTGGTGACATTGACAGCAAGCTTTATTAATCGACCTTTGGTTCCATTTGATAATTCCAGGTTTCGCTCAGTCGCTTGTCTTTCTGCGTTAACGCCAAACGCATATCCACCACGCTATCTTCAGTTTCAGGCGCGATAATAAAGGTCGCTCGGATTTGCTGATTATCATTAATTGGAAACACCCGCAACAAAGAAGACTCACCTAGACTCACTTGAAGGTCAGCAGAGAGCGCTTCTTGATCAATGTCCATATCTGTAGGGAAGTCGAAATCAACGATAAATCGCTGTTCGAGAGGATTGTCTGGTTTAGGCTCTCCGGGTAAGGTCGACGCACTTTGCAAGGTCCTGACAACTTCAATGAGTTCATTATTGCTTTCGCGATGTCCTATAATCGTTTCAAGTGTGTAATGAACATATGTACTGTCGCCAGCTTCAACCGCATTATCACTTACCCAATAAGCAACAATATTGTCATCAAATTCAGATTCTGTCGGTATTTCAACCAGTTCTAGGTGGCCATTTTCAAAGCCTTCATGCGGTGTTAACCACAGCCCGGGGCGGCGATGATAGAACGCTTCTGCATCCAGATAATGCTCAAAATCCAGATCGCGTTGTAATACACCAAAGCCTTTTGGCGCAGCATCAAACAATGAACTTATACGCACACGATCGGGATTTGCCAAGGGTCGCCAGATTTGTTCTCCAGCATGAGTGATCATAGAGACACCGTCGCTATCATGCACTTCTCGTCTGAAATCATCGGGCTTATCTGTCGTATTTTCACCGAAAAAATACATGCTGGTAAACGCGGCAAATCCCAGTTTTGTGATAGGTTCACGAACAAATACCCACGTTTTCACTTCTGCCTGGGTAGGGTCACCGGGAGCAAGCGTAATTGATGTCATTCCTGTGAGTGATTGGCTGTCAATGCGGGCGTAAATAGTCAGGGTTTCGTTTTCAGGCTCTTGTAACCAAAATTCAGAAAAATAAGGAAATTCTTCACCTGACGGCAGACCAGTATCAATCGCCAGCGCGCGCGCCGATAAACCATAATTTTGGTTTTTCCCAATCAATCTGAAATAGCTTGCTCCTTGGAAGACGGCATATTCGTCTTTGTACTGATCATTATTAATTGGATAGTGGACGCGAAAACCTGCATAGCCTGCTTTTTCACGAGACGCTTCGGGGATATTGGCTGAGTCACTATCATAATTAAAAAGCTGTGTATCAAACGCGAAGGGATTAACTTCGCCTTCTTCATTAATTACATTTATTTTCACGGGTTTGTCGTAGAAAAATCCCCCATGAAAAAACTGCAGTTCATGCGATTTTGAATCCTTCCACAAGCTCTTATCTGTATTAAAGCGGATTGAGCGATAGGTTTGATAATCCATCGACAGCAGTGCCTCGTCGTCAATAGCGACCCTCTCTTTGAAAGGTTTTGTTGCATCCTCTTTCGCTTGCAAAATCAACGTTTGTAACAAAGGCTCTTGACTGAATGGCTTTGGCATTTTTGCTGCTAAATCAAGCGATTGTGTTGTCAATGCAAGGCTAACTAAAATCACTACAGAGGGATGGATTTGAAACATCTTTAGTATTTTCACACACAACTCCTTTTGAGGTGACGATTTACTAGTCGCTATTGCTGCGACTTATAAATTACAAGAATGTTCAATTTCGCGGCATATCAGTAACATTTTGGTGTCATTGCGTCACTCATAGAGCAGGCTGGAATTGTTCCTCATTTTTAATCTATCCGATCAATCGTTGCGAATATAAACTGCTTTTTGATTGAAATGCGATTAAGGATTCTTGCTCGGCATTCGAATCACTGACTTAACATCGCCGCAATGGTTGTGAACTCATTTTGCTCGGCGAGTTCGATAGGGGTGAGTTGAGGTGGGACGTAGGTTTCAGTTTTAAAATTTGCCTCAAATCGCCATTTCAGCGTTGATGGTTCACTTACTGTTGTGGGATCAGCACCTACCTTCAGCAGCGTCGTTACCAATTCCAATTCATTTGCTTTAACTGCAGCGTGTAACAGTTGATAGCCGTCTCGGTCAAACGTTGTCAAAACGTCTTCAACTGCTTCAGGCGCCATCAATGTGTTTAATTCGCTGACAAACCACATTAAAAATTCATAGTTTTTAGTGTATACGCCAAGCTGTGCTGCCGTTGTGCCATCTTGCGCTTTGGCGAATAAATCTGCACCGTTTGAAATCAACGCTTTGACCGTATCTAGATGTTGACTTTTTATGGCAAAAAACAGCGGGCTATACCCTTCATTTGTTTGATCGTTGATGTCGCTACCGTTTTCCACAAGGTACAGTATGTTTTTAACATTGCCAGCGTTCGCAGCCCACATCATCGCCGTCTGGCCGTACTCATTTTTAGCGGTAACGTCGGCACCTAAGCTCACCATTCTAGCGAGATCTGCAGTGGAGGCTGAGCCTGAACAAAGGTGAAATGCATTGGTTCCGTCTTCGATCGCGCTGTTGGGATCCGCACCACTGTCCAGTAACGCATTGATGATCTCTGAATTACCGTATCTGCAGGCTTGTATGATGGGACTGAAGCGATTACTGCCTGCGACATCTGTTTTTGCACCGCGCTCTAGCATTAGACTAACTAAGCGAGGATCTTGCGTCTCTGCCGCCCATGCTAGTAATGTAGAGTTATCCGGAAGCAGTCGATTGACGTCAATATCAGCGCTTAGTTTATCAACCAAGGCGATATCAAGACTCAAAATGGCAGATTTGGTATCCATAACCAGTTGTGCATGGTCCTCACTATCCATTTCAGGCAACTTAGTCGTGTTTTGCGATGTTTCTTTGCAAGCAAATAAAC
>JBCDMA010000314.1:0-4492 GCA_038744645.1 Pseudomonadota bacterium
AAGCACACATTAAAAAATATCCGTCGGCTTATCCGAAAACCGCCTGGAGATTAAAATAATGGCGCAAATGAATTTGCTGCAAGCAGTCAACAACGCGCTCATTTCGATAATGCACGACAATGATAGCGTAGTCGTCTTTGGTGAAGATGTAGGCGCATTTGGCGGTGTGTTCAGAGCCACATCAAATCTACAAGAAACCTTTGGCAAAAAGCGCTGTTTCAATACGCCGCTAACCGAGCAAGGCATTATTGGGTTCGCCAATGGCTTAGCGGCACAAGGGGCGTATCCCGTTGCCGAAATTCAATTCGCCGATTATATCTTTCCTGCATTTGATCAGATCATCAATGAAACCGCAAAGTTCAGGTATCGCTCGGGTGGACAGTTTAGCTGCGGTAGTTTGACGATACGCACGCCTTATGGCGGAGGCATTGCAGGGGGACATTACCACAGTCAATCACCTGAGGCATTCTTTGCCCATATCCCCGGTATTAAAGTCGTTGTACCTAGAAATCCTCACCAAGCCAAAGGGTTGTTAATTTCTGCCATAGAAGATGATAATCCGGTGCTGTTTATGGAGCCAAAACGGCTTTATCGCGCAGCAACCGGCGAGGTGCCAGAGGCATCCTATCGATTACCCTTGGGAAAGGCCGACGTTATTGCGACAGGCTCGGACGTAACACTTGTTGCATGGGGGGCACAAGTAGAGGTCGTAGAGAAAGCCGCAGCATTAGCTGAAGAAAAAGGTGTTTCTTGTGAAGTAATTGATTTGCAGAGCATTCTGCCTTGGGATGCAGAAACAATATGTCACTCAGTTTATAAAACAGGGCGTTTGCTGATTAATCATGAAGCGCCGCAAACTGGCGGATTTGCGGCAGAGATTGCCGCTACGGTGCAGCGCGAGTGCTTCTTGTATTTGGAATCACCCATCGTTCGCGTTGCGGGATTGGATACGCCATATCCTCTTGTGCATGAAAAAGAGTACATGCCAGATGAACTCAAAACCTTCGAAGCGATCATGCAATGCGTGGATTATTAAAACGATGGCGATAGTTTTGGTTGTGAGTACTGCTTATGAGTACCAATTATGAGTGTTGATTTTATCTTGCCGGATATTGGCGAAGGCATCGTCGAATGTGAGATTTTGAAATGGCTGGTAAAAGAAGGCGATGTCATTAAAGAAGATCAACCCGTGGCAGAAGTCATGACGGATAAAGCCACGGTCGAGATCCCAGCAGTTCAAAACGGTAGGGTTGAAAAACTCTTCTATAGTGAAGGCGAAATTGCAAAAGTGCATCAACCGTTGTTTCGCTTGGAGAATGTTGCTCCCGCTGAAATTTTTATATTGCCAGACATTGGCGAAGGGATCGTTGAATGCGAAATCGTAAGATGGTGTGTGAATGAACAGGACACTGTTGCAGAAGACCAGGTCGTTGTTGAAGTGATGACGGATAAAGCCATCGTTGAAATTCCCGCTAAACACGCTGGCAAACTGGCAAAGCAGTATCACAAAGAAGGCGAAGTGGCTAAGGTACACGCGCCGTTATTTGAGCTATTGGTTTCAAGTGATGATAGTCACCAAAGTGCGGCATCGCATTATTCTCATAACGAACAGCGTGAAAATCAGCAAGACGACCCGCATGAATGTCAGCTTGATAGTCAGCAAAGTGCTCAAGGTGTGCAAACAAGCACATCTGGTCAGAGCGACGCCATACGTCGCGTCACCGAGCAAATACAGCGCTCCAACTATATCCAAGGTGAAAACACGGTTCCACCAGTAAAGAGCGAGCGACCTATCGCAAGCCCTGCAGTGAGGCGCCTTGCCAAAGAGAAAAACGTTGATTTACGTCATCTGATGGGCAGCGGAGCAAAGGGAAGGGTACTCAAAAAAGATGTGCTTGCGGCGGTTGAAAAAACGCCGGCTCGCCAACACCAAAATCAAACAAGATCGGAAGATACGCGGCTTGCAGATGCGCTACCTCTCACAATGCCAGCAAAAATTGAACCTTTGAATGGTTTACGCGCAGCCATGAGTAAACACATGAAAGAAAGCGCGACTACCATTCCACATTTTTCTGTGTCTGATGAGCTTGAAATGGACGCATTGATAGCATTGAGAAATGAACTGAAATCAAACGTTGAAAAAGACGGAATACGTTTGAGTTTTATGCCTTTTTTCATCAAAGCGCTATCCATGGCGTTGCTTCAATTTCCAATTATCAATGCCAGGGTCTCAGCGGATGAAAAAGGCATACATTTTATTGCGCCGCACAACATTGGATTTGCTGTCGATACGGCGCATGGCCTCGTGGTGCCCAATATCAAACATGTGCAAACACTGTCCTTAATTCAAATTGCACAAGAGATGCATCGACTTATTCAGTCAGCACAACAAGGGCGGTTGCAACGCGGCGATCTTGATGACGGCACTATTACTGTTTCTAACATTGGCATGATAGGCGGAATAACAGCAACGCCCATCATTAACAAACCTGAAGTTGCGATTGTGGCGTTAGGCAAAACGCGAAAATTGCCGCGGTTTGATGATAACGACAATGTGATAGCCAAACATATTATGCATGTCAATTGGTCAGGCGATCATCGCGTAATCGATGGCGCAACCATGGTGAAATTCAATAATTGCTGGATGGATTACCTAGTGCATCCTGAAAAGATGTTGATTGAATTGCGCTAGCGTTGATACTGTAGTGTCATATCTGTTTGATAAATAATTAATCCATTGCTCAGCTATCAACATTGTTTCCATGCTGGTAACCACGCTGATGTGCTAAAACACATTGTTCTGCTTGGTGTGCTTGCTCAAGTCGCTAAAAAGCCTAAAAACTTCTTTGTCTTAGATACCCATGCTGGTGAAGGCCTTTATAACATTGGCGAAACTGAACATGCAGATGACGTTGCAGCACAGGATTTTGTGAATGCGTCACCACTCAGCGATATTGGTAAAATGTATCAGCGATACATTAGCCCGTATATGCAGCAACATCGCTATCCAGGCTCGCCAGTTATTATCAAAGATTTTATCCGCGATTCCTGCGCTCAAAAAGTCAGTTTCCACGCCAATGAGTTGTCGAATGATGTCTATAACCGGTTATCAGAGGAATTATCAAGTAGGTGCTTTGTGCACAATAAGAACGCCTTTGATATCGTTGTGCAATTGCTGCCACCGCAGCCTAGACGAGGTTTGCTGTTAATTGATCCGCCATACGAGCAAGCTATAGAATACAGCCAAGTTGTAGAGAGCATAACAAGTGCATATTCGGTATGGCCAACAGGCATTTACTTGTTGTGGTACCCACTGTTATCGCCGCAACGCCTTAATCGAAAAACCCAGCAAAAAGAAGAAAATCAAAAAGCACATTTGACTTCACATATGCTCGCGACGCTCGGCCAAAGAATAGCGCATTCAATACTCGATGTGAGAATGGCTGACGCTGATAAGGATCAATGCTCAGGCATGTATGGAAGTGGTGTGTGCATTATCAATCCGCCATGGAAAGTTGATGAATTGATTGCATCGGCGTTGCAAGACGCTCAGAAACTGATGACATCATTGCCAAACGTCGTGACCGAACTAAATTGGTTAAAAGCACCAAGATAGAGTGAGGTTGAGAGAAGCCATAATGATCTGCGAGCCGGGCAATACCCAAGGACCCAAAGATCATGGCACAAAAATCATGACCCAAAAACCATGATATAAAAACATGACCCAATCGCAGCTAAAACACTTTTATATCCTAGAAGATCAGTCTGTGTATCTGCTATCACATTCCGATGCAAAGAAACTCAAAGATTGGTTTTCGCTTTGCGAAAATCAATTGATAAAACTGGGGTATTCTGATGTTGAGCTTATAGGCAAGGGGGCATATGGCTTCGCGTTCGCTGGCAGATCATCTGCTGGGCATGAGCACGTGTTTAAATTTTCAAAAGTCACCTTACCGCAACATATTCAAGACAGGTTGGAAGAAGAAGCATTCATGTTGGGTCAGGTTCACCATCCGAATGTGCCCCTACTCATCGATTTTCAGCGTATCAAACGACAATCTATTTTGGTGATGCAACGTGCGTCGGGGGTTGATCTGGAGCAGTATTCGCTGACATACGGGCCATTGCAGGCTAAAACAATTGTCGAAATTATTGTGCAGTTGTGCGATATCTTAGTCTCCCTTCGTCAGCACAGCATTAATGGTCGTAAAAAACCGATTGTTCACGGTGATGTAAAACCATCAAACCTCGTTTGGGATCCAGAAAAACGTCGATTATCTCTCATCGATTGGGGTAGCTGCGTTTATGCACAAGTTGATGAGCATGATGCGTTTGTCGGTGAGAATGTTATGGACTTGATGTCTGGGGACCTACACGAAACTAATGCAAGGCTGGGTGATGTGTATTTTATTGGCGAGGAGCAGCTAAACGGAGCGCTATCAAGCCCAAGGTTTGATGAGCAAGGTCTCGCCAGCACGATTTATGCGCTAGC
>JBCDMA010000315.1:0-4484 GCA_038744645.1 Pseudomonadota bacterium
AAAGAAATCATGCGCGGCGTTGTCGCGAACCAGTCCGGGTATATGGTGCCAAAGTTGGTAAGAGAAATCCCCGGACAATCAAGTAAGACACCCATTGATATTTACACAGACGCATAATTGTTTACGCAGATGCATAGGGTTTGCCTTTTACAACATTGGCCCGGCATTTGGTGATGGAAAAAGCGGGGGCAGAACTGCCGCCCGCGATAACTTCAAGCGTACGTATTGATTAACGTACCACTATTCCCTACAGGCAAAGGTAAGGCTGATGACTCAAGTAGTTGAATCGCTGCCTGTCCTTGTTGCACCTGTTGTGTCTGGGATAATTGCGCTGACTTTACTTGCAATTGATACGCAATATTGTAATCGCCTTGTATCTGCATATAGTTGTCCTCACGTTAAAAAGCAGGCAAAATTGCCCGCAATAATCAATATCGACTTAGATTCAAATGTTATGAATAAAGTGCTCTCATCGCTGAATGAAAACTTGCAAATGATTTATAGAAAGGCAGTTGATGCAGACAATGCGCTTGATGCACTGCAAACAAGTGGCAATGGCAAGTTCACTGCTATTTTTCCCGATGACACCGTCTTCAATGCAAAGAGCAAGCGTTTCCTACCTTATGTTCAAGAAGTGACAAACGATATAGAAGGCTTAAGGGCCGATGATGAAGATGTAGAAAAACAGCTACCCTTAATCGTAAAAAAAATCGAGTTGCTTTTGACAACATTGATCGAGTTTAAGCAACAGGTGTAATCTTTAAGCCGTTTGAGCATTGCGTATGAACGGCTGAGCTAACTTCTGTGCATTTGTGAGCATCCGGTTACAACTTTTCCACCTTGTAACCGTCTTGTTCAAGCAAATAAATCAGACCATCTTCACCTGCTAAATGTAGCGCGCCTACAAGCACATATTCCACTTGGTCATCTTCAAGCATCTCAACAATTTGTGGATACCAGGCGTTGTTTCGTTTTGTCAAAAAGTCGGCATATACACTAGGGAACTCCCTTTTCCACTCGTCAATCGCCACTTCAGTTAGCTTGTCCATGTCGCCGGCTTTCCACCCTTCGTGCAAGTTTGTGACCACCTCGTCGCTTCGCGATAAATCTTTTAGGGTATATTGAATAAGAACGTTGGCGTCCATGGCATTGAGTGAGCCGATGAGCGCCACCTGGGATTCCACCGACTCTAGCCAGGAAATCGGCATTTCATTTTGCATCCCTTTGTCAAAATAAAATTTATCCACTCCTTCTTGTGTGAACCCCTTTTGCGCATATTCTGACATCGTTAACGCCAGCGAGGCACCTGCTGGCGTGAATCCTTGAATTTGTTCGGTTGGAATACCTCTTTCGGTGATGAAGGCATTGAGGTCGTTTTGCGTTCTTTCAGAGAGTTGCTGATTCAGCGTACCACCCGGTTTTTGCAGCATAACCGGTAGTACCTGTTGCTGAAACTCCGGCGCTTCAATAGCCGCAATATCAGTCTCAAAAACGAGTTTATCCGCCGCATCAAACGCAGTTTCATAGGGTTCTGGTAGGGGATAATCCGCCACCGTTAAAATGTGTATGGTACCGCCTAGATAAAGCGTGCTGTCTCCTTTTGTGACTTTAAAGACACTTGCAGCATGAGTAAAATTGCTTGCCATCAATAGCAAGAGAATGGTGATTATACTTGCCGCAGTGTTTGATTTCATAACGTAACTCCGTGGTCCAATTGCTTGATATTTTTGAGTCAATGCTCAGTAGTTTATGGGAAGCGCATCAACGCGCGAACGAATTTCTGCTATTTTTGCTCGATAAGGTGGGCTGTCTACTCTATCAAACTGTTTTACAAACACTTTTTTTGACAGCCCTTCTTTTAACCCATCGATGGTTGGCATAAAAGCAGATTCGTCGTTCAGTTGAATCAAATTCTCTTGCAGTGCCAACGCTGCCTTTGGTTCTGATGCCAAGTAAGCAAAATGGACGCCAGCCATGTCGGCCGCTAAATCTGCAAAACTATAGCCCGAACCGCCCGGACCTCTATCCATGAGTTCTTTGAACTCACCTACAGCGAATGAAAAATCTTTTTCTGATAAGAGCTTTATCGCTGCCGAAAATACAAAATGTGCACTTAAATCTGTGCGGCCGCGAAGCGCTGGCTTTAATGCTGCCGTCGGGATGGAAGACAACTCTTCGTGTATTCCTCCCACTACTGCCGAAAATCGGCTATCGCCAGCAAATATTGCCAATGCGAGAATGGCCGCTTGATTTTCTTCTACCGCTAAATCGGGGTTATTGTTACTCCGAATATTTGCCTCATGGAATGCAGTATAGATGTATTCATTCAACGATCTTTGTGTATCAGATGGCAGCGTAGCGAGCAGCTTCAGGTAGTGAACAATCTTTAATATCTTGCTCCGCTTCTCGTCATCCCTACCACGGTCAATATTCTTTAGCTCTTTGAGCGCATTATCCAGCGGGAATAGAGACACCTTCAGCGCATCGGATTTGATATCAACCGAGTCTATGCTCGCGATTGTCTGCTTAGCGATATTCGAACCAGTATATGCATCTACAATATATTGGGCTAAGTTCAGACCCGTATTGGCAGGCAAATACAACTGCCCAATTTTGATTCCTTTAAATTGAATGCCGTTTGCAGACTCAACCCACATTGACAAATTGAGGTAAAATTGACCATTTAGTTGATAACTGAATGAAATATTCAGTTCGTCATCATGGAAGTCGATATTGGCTGCTAATGGACGATGTGAGCGAGTGAGAAAGCCTGCAAAACTGTTTGCCTGCTCCTGTTGAACAATCAACTCATGTGCATCGAAACGTTCGATTAGCATATCTCTTGTTTGTGTCAGTAAAGGATTGATTAAATGGGCATTTCCTACCTGTTTTGCGGAATTATCAATATTTATAGGGCTAAGACTCACAGCCAAAAATGGGATGAGCAATATGAGAAAAAGAATGATGGCTGAACAATAAAGGAGGAATCTTTTCATCAAAATGGCATTGCGAATTTAAATTTTATCGCTCCTTTATTGCGAATCAATACGAAATGAAACTGAAAGACAACGGTTGATCACTTAAGCTCATTTTCGACGTGCTACCGGCGTGCAATGATAAATCGACTCGGCGCTTTATACCAGTCATGCCATGGTTATCCGCTGCGACTAGACCTCGGCATCACTCGTTTCGGAGACAAAATTTGATAAGGTCGTGTATAAGCTTTCCATACTGATTGGTTTACCGATATGTGCGTTAAATCCGCTAGATAAATATAATTCAACGTCGGCTGCCATTACATTCGCTGTCAGCGCAATAATCGGAATATCAACATCTAATTGCCTAATCGCTTTACACGCTTCAATACCGTCCATGACCGGCATTTGAATATCCATTAAGATGATATCTGGTGAATGAGCCTCAAATTTTTCAATGGCCATTTTACCGTCATTTGCCATTTCAATGGACGCCGATGTTTCCTCAAGCATTGATCTGATAATATCTTGATTGATGCTGTTGTCCTCAACGATAAGCACGTTGATGCCACTTAAATCGGGGATCTTGACGACTTTTCTAACGTGGTGAATATTTTCTTCTTTACTCGGTTTTAGCGGCAGACGTACGATAAAGGTAGAACCTTGTTCAAGCACACTATGCACCCTTATGTCGCCGTCCATCATGATGACTAAGTTTTTTGTAATTGCGAGCCCCAGACCTGTGCCGCCAAATTTCCTGGTGGTGGAACTATCGGCTTGACTGAATTCCTTGAAGATGTTTTCAATTGTCTCTTCAGACATTCCGATGCCTTCATCTTTGACAGTGATTTTCAGCCATCGCTCACTGCCTATCAGAGGGCTATCCAAGATCACCGTAACACTTCCATAATGCGTAAACTTAATGGCATTTGATACCAAATTGGTAATGATCTGAAGTATCCTTGTCGGGTCGCCTTCCCATGTGTCGATAAAATCGTTTGAGATTGAAAAACGCAGTGCGACTTTGTTTTCGTGAGCAGCGGCTACCGAGCCATTAAAAACAGATTTGATGAGCTGTTTTACTGAAAATGCCTTATTTTCTAGTGTCAGTTTCCCTGCTTCTATTTTTGAATAATCTAGAATATCGTTAATGAGGCTCAATAGCACTTTGGATGAGTGCGTTGCAATATTGATTAGCCGTTTGGATTTCTCATCAAGGTCTCTTAATTCCAGCAGCTCCAGGGTACCTAAGACACCATTCATCGGTGTTCGAATTTCATGGCTCATATTGGCTAAAAATTCGCTTTTGGCGATGCTGGCCTGTTCTGCTGCTTCCTTCGCTTGTCGAGTTTCATTTTCCGCTAGCTTTCTTTTGGTTATATCTCTTGCCGAGGCGTAGAGAAAAGTCTGATTATTGATGGAAACAACTTCAGTGGTTACCTCAGCTGGGTAGGTGTCACCATTTTTCTTGACATGCACTGTTTCGAAGATAGTTGGCTCTTTAACCAA
>JBCDMA010000316.1:0-4473 GCA_038744645.1 Pseudomonadota bacterium
AAGAACGGTTTTTTCGCCGTCAATGACAAGCGTATGCCCTGCGTTATGCCCACCTTGGTAACGAACCACGTAACGTGCTTGGTCCGTCAAGAGATCTACTACTTTTCCTTTGCCCTCATCACCCCATTGGGTACCAAGGACAACCACATTTTTAGCCATGATTAATACTGTGAATAAATTAGGCCGCGAGTGTACCAAATCATGTGAAAAGAGTCATATGAAACTTCTCACAACGATTTAATAGAGCAAACTGTAGATCTTTCGTCGAAATTTGGATTTCAAAGGGTCACCATCGGGTAAAGCATTTACCATTTCAATGATGGTTTTCTTGGCATCCGCATAGCCCAGATCCTTTTGCACGACTTGATAAAGCAAATCCAATGCTTGCTCTATTTTGTTTGCTTGTTTCAATTGCACTGCAAGTTGAATTTTGAGGTCGAGGTTATCAGGTTCAGATTCCAGCCTTTTTTGCAGTTCGATGATTTCCGGTGACTCTGCGGCCTTTTCGGCAAGGTCTATTTTACCCATCAACACTTGGTACTGTGCGTCTTGATCAGCGAGCTTGACATCAGCAAGTAGCATTTTAGCAGCTTCGACTTGACCCAGCTCAACGCTACAATCAGCCAACAAAAACCTAGCATCTATGCGATCAGGCGCCAGATCAAATGCTTGTTTAGCTGCAGTATAAGCCTGTTGGTAGTCGCCTTCAGAAACGAACTCAGACGCGCTTAGCATTAATTCATCCTCAGGTTTCGGCAAATGTTTTTGCAATAATTCACCCACCTGGACATCGTCCATTGGTCCTGCAGCGCCGTCTACGGGTTGCCCTTCTTTTACCAGAATAATGGTCGGTAAACCCCTAACACCAAACTGGGCAGTTATTTGTGGCTGTTCTTCAACATCAACCATTGCCGCAATGAGATGATTTTCGTATCGGCTGGCAAGACGTTCTACTGCGGTTTTTAAATCAACTGAACTCTGCTCTTGCGCCGCCCAAAAAACGACTGCAATCAATTTTTGTTGGCTTTGTTCACCTACGATTTCAGTGAAATTTTCAACGGTCAATGGGACTATATTGTTTGACATAACTACGCTAAACTAATTTGTGTAATGCAAAGATTATGGTGTCTAAAGTTAGACTTGCAAGCGACTTGCTAAGATATTTATCTCGTCGCTTTCAATAACCTTCTCTCAAGCTGTTCGACGCGAAGGGGGCGATCAATCATGGTAAGCAAATACACTAGTTTCAAAGAGTTTTATCCCTACTATCTAAGAGAACATTCAGATTCGACATGCAGGCTGCTCCATTTCATTGGCTCGTGCCTGGTGTTAGCGCTTTTGTTGTTTGTCGTTTGGACCGGCCAGTACCTTTTGTTATTGCTACTGCCCGTTATTGGATATGGCTTTGCATGGGTCGGACATTTCTTCTTTGAAAAGAATAAACCCGCAACGTTCACCTATCCTCTCTACAGCTTAATAGGCGACTGGGTGATGTTTAAGGACATATTGCTCGGGAAAATAAGCATAACTGACAAGTAACCATCAGTCTGATCATGTGTTGTATATTTGCGCGTTTCTTTTGTTTTTGTTTAACTCAAAAGGAACTTTTTGACGCGTTGCGTCGCATTTTCAAAGTCTTCTGATGTATCAAAATACGAAAGGTTATGTTTTTTACACGCTGTTTTAATCATCTTACTATAGCGAATCATATTGTTGACGTGATCTTGAATGTAAGCATCTGATTCAGAAGCTAACCAATCATTTTCTTTTTCAGTGTTGGATTTTATTAACGAGACTTTCTTTTTCACATCGATGGTGTCAAATCCAAGAAAAGCGACTTTGACTTCATCCGGATATTGCGCTCGCAGTTCAGCCATCAACTCCGGTGAAAGGGCTTCACCTTCGATAACACAGTCTTCACCGTCACAAAGCATATTATCTATCATTTTTTTAAGCGCAGGCCACATCTTTTTTGCGACTTCATTTGTACTCGATAGGTGTTTGGTTCCGACTTTCGTCAATCCTTCGTCAAAACCTATTAAAAGCCAATCGAGCGATAGGTAGGATACGTTTGCTTCCTCTAAGATTTCCCTTGCGATAAGCGTTTTACCCGAACGAGACGCGCCGCTTAGAAAATAAATCAACTGAAATCTCCTTTTATATATTCGGTTAAGAGATTCTTAGATATACGATGTCTTAAACCTTAAAGTGTAAATACTAAGTTACATTATGTAAATGACAAGTTAATTACAAAAGTAGAAGTCATTTTAGACTATAGTATTAGATAAGTATTGATGTTCTGTCTCTTTGAGACCTGTCTTTTGACAACTTGAACATCGATACACTTAAGACACTCACGAAATGGAAGGTACACTATGGATAACCCCTTGCTCCCTAATGAAGACGCATTGCCCATCAAATTCGATAGCACATCCAACGGTGAATTTGTGCCGCCAGAATTATCAAAACGTGAAAACACCATCAACGCATTAGCAAAAGAAAGCATGCTCCAGCAAAGCAGGCGGCTAGGCATAGATAGACGCACGTTTTTGTATTCAAGCTGCGCAGTCGCTACCACGCTGCTTGTAGCAAATGAAGTCAATGCTCAAAACCGTATCACTGGCGGTTATTTCGACTTGGCATCTGATGCTAAAGACGAACCGGAATTAGCATCGAGTTTGCTTGACGGTGATGAGTTTATCTTTGATATTCAAGGGCATTTTGTCGATCCTAGTGGACGATGGCTCAATGGGCTGCCGGATTCAGCACAACCATTTTCACGCATGCCAGCCGCCAGTTGCTCTCTCGCTGATATGCCCGGTGAGCGCAGTTATCTGAAGTGCCTTGGACCAGAGCAATTTGTCAAAGACGTATTTATTCACAGTGACACTGATATGATGGTCCTGTCATTTGTGCCCTCCCGCAGGGAGGCAGAGCCTCTGACAATTGAAGAAGCCGATGCCACACGCCGCATTATCGACAGTATGGAGGGTGATAGTCGATTGTTATTACACGGGCGCGTCAATCCGAATCAGGAAGGCGATTTAGATGGAATGGATGAACTTGCAGAAAAATGGAAGGTAAGTGCGTGGAAAACCTATACGCAGTGGGGACCTGAGGGTGATGGTTTTTATCTGGATGATGATATTGGTTTAGCTTTTATTGAACGCGCGCGGGCACTTGGCGTTAAAAACATTTGTATTCACAAAGGTATTCCCTTTGGCCAAAAATCCTACGAACACAGTCTTTGTACCGACATTGGCCGCGTCGCTAAACGCTTTCCAGATGTTAATTTCATTATTTATCACAGCGGTTTTGACCCTTCAGTCGAGGAAGTTGCCTTTGCGGAAGGTGCAGGCAGAGCCGGCATTGACTCATTGGTGCAATCAATGATTGACAATGACGTATCTCCAAATAGCAATGTTTATGCTGAACTTGGCTCTACCTGGCGATTTGTGATGCGCCATCCAGAACAAGCCGCACACCTGATTGGCAAGCTGATCAAATACGTCGGCAGTAAAAACGTGTTATGGGGAACCGACAGCATCTGGTATGGCTCACCGCAAGACCAAATACAGGCATTTAGGGCTTTTCAAATCAGCGATGAATTCCAGGATGAATTTGGATACAGCACCCTTACATCGGATATCAAACGCGGCATATTTGGTTTAAATGCAACAAAACCCTACGGCATAAAAATTGATGAAGTCATGAAGTTTACTGTTGGAGATAAAGTGGCTTTGGCCAAAACGGATGAAGAAAACCTTCAGAACGCACATTTTCGCACCTATGGCCCAAAAACACGCCGGGAATTTTTGAATTTGAAGAAGTGGGAGTTAGGGTAGGTTCGGGTTTCTACATCTTTATCTGTTGCCCAAACATAGCCTATACCAACTCAGACATAATCTGATAGCTACGAGATTTTTTAGCGCGAATTGATTAGTTTAGGTCAAAGCTAGTGCAGTCGAGACGATTTTACCTAAATCTCATCTCTCCAAGATCCACCAGTTACTTTAATAAGGTTACTTTTTGTGTTGTGTTGACGAACTTTGAATAGTTCTTTGACTTCTGGGTCTGAAAGAAATTGTTCTGAGTTTTCTACTGTCTCGAACTCAAGAACAACGATTGTATTTGGTTCCCATTCTCCTTCTAAAACCTCTGGCGTGACACCTTCGACCAGGTAGCGACCGCTATGTTTTTGAAGAAATGCGGGTATTTTTTCGACGTACTCCATAAACGCTGGGAGGTTTAAAATAGTAAAATCTAAAATCAAATATCCTTTCAACTGCTATTTCCTCTTTAACTGGGTGTTACACGCCAAATTGCCCCCCGAGTACCTGGTTCATCAATAGCGATATAAGCAGAACCATCTGGCCCTTGGACAATAACTCTTAGCCTTTGCAACCCCTGAAACTCATTTAGAGCTGGGCCTAGAAGATTCGTTCCATCAGCATCCATATTGACAACGATCAT
>JBCDMA010000317.1:0-4435 GCA_038744645.1 Pseudomonadota bacterium
ACTAAGAAAACACCTAACCCAATGGTAAATGCAAAACTACCCCATACAGTGTGTTCAATGACTACGATAAGCGTGGATTTGCTTGACGTATATCGATAGCCAAAAACAACACCTGCAAACCATGAAACAACGACAGCAATCCAGTTTCCGTAAACAATATGCGCAAGCCCAAAGAAAAAACTGCTGGAAAACACGCGCAGGTGTTTTGACGGAAATAGTTTTCTGTAGCGGTGGAAGAAAAACGTCCTGAATATGAGTTCCTGCGGAATCACAGAAACAATCGGGTATACTAATAAGGTTATTAGCCAAAAGTTAGGGTCTTGCAACGGCAGGAAGAGAAAGATATCAGGCGCAAATAAGTAAATGCCGGATGAAAACAGTATGGCGATTGGCAAGAACAGTTTTAAAGCGCTGATGAAATGTGTACTTACTTCCTGCATATGAAAGAGCTTTTTTCTTTTAAACTCTTTGTCCTTAAGCAGCAACAACAGACAAATAATACCCGCGCAGAACAAACTAGGCATAAGCCAAGTATCGATATCAGACACGGCAACGGCAAAAATCACCGGCGCAATCAGGAAAGCTATGATTAATTCAACCCAACACTTCAACAGGGTACTCTTCTTTTTTATGACATTTTTATTACAGCTTTTTTGTGACTAAAAATCGAGTAAAAAATTCACATCGCTAAGTAAAAGTCTTACAGTGCATCTTGAGGTAATAAGCAAGGTAATAAACGAATTTCAGATGGTGGACGTAATAAACAACATGTTTAAAAAAATGGAAGTGCTATGGACCTGATTTTCTTTGACCTTGATGGCACCTTGCTAAATAAGTCATCAGAGCTAACCAGCTTTACCAGAGATACGCTGAACCTGCTTCGAGAGAAAGGCATTGCACACACTGTGGCAACCGGTCGGACCATGGTGTCAGCAAAGCGAGTGCTTGATGGTCATAGTTTTGATTTACCGCACATATACAGCAACGGCGTGACAGTGTGGGACCCGAGAGACAACGGACTTACGCTAGAAAACTTATTGAGCCAAGACGAAGCAGAACAGGTCATCGACAGTGCCTTGTCGCATTCGCTTGCACCCTTTGTTAATACGGTTGCTAGCAACCAAAACAATCATGACCACATTATTTTTCATGGTAAACTGCGTCAAGAAGTCGAGAGTAATTTAGTAAAGAACTATTTTGAGACCGTTGATGTTACGCTGCAACCACTTAAATCTCTGGATGATGATGCCCAGATAACTAATATCAGTATGATAGGAGAGACTTCAGTTGTGCGACAGGTTCAGCAGCAAATCGAAGAAATCGAAAGTTTAGTCGCCTACTCAGGTCAAGCGATTGAAGGCGCGGAGTTCAGTTGGATAGATATTCATCACCGTCACGCAAACAAGGGAAGTGCTATTGAAAATCTGAAGACACAGCTTGGAGCAAGCAATATTATTTGCTTTGGTGACAGTTACAATGATTTGAGCATGTTTAAGTTGGCCGACGAGTGCTATGCACCTGAGAATGCGAAATGTGAAGTCAAGGAAATCGCCAGCGCCGTGATTGGCCATCACCACGATGACGGCGTCGCTCTGTTCTTGCGGGAGCGATTTAGCCTCTAGCCACAAAAATCAATTATATCGGATGCTAGGTATTGCGCCTGACCGTATTCTCGGTGATATCTAAAACGCTTATATTACTTTGTTCAACATTTGGCTGCACATCAGCGCCATAGTCAAATACGACCGCCAGCACTAACACAACGGCGGCCGCAGTCATCAGTTTGACCATCAATGGTAGACAAAATTTAAACCATAAGTGATAGGGCACACCCGCCATTCCAATAATGCCCATCAATACTGCGTTTGTCGGGACGATCATGTTTGCGAAGCCATCGCCAAATTGATACGCAAGCACGGCGATTTGTCGATTGACACTAACAAGGTCACCAACAGGCGCCATCAGTGGCATCGTGACATATGCTTGGCCACTGCCAGATGGGATAAACAAGTTTAAAAATGACTGCATGACGAACATACCCACCGCCGCTAGCTCTGCGCCCAGATATGACAGGGGCAGTGACATGTAGTGAACGAGTGTATGCAGAATCTGCCCATCTTCCATAATTAAAGCGATGCCCCTGGCCACCCCTACAAGTAAGGCTGTAGTCGCTAAGTCTTGCACGCCTTCAATAAAGCGATTTGCGGCTTCATCAGCACTGAGTCGACCAATAATGGTGGTAAACATACCCCACAAGATAAATATTGCGCCGAGTTCGTACAGATACCAACCCCTTTGAGAAATCCCCCATACTGCTAAGATGATGGTCATTACTAGCCCTAACAAGATCAGCTTATGCCCCAAGTTAAGTTTTGGGTAGTCAATTTGTGTTTGGTTTTGAAGTGGACACGCCAATCCAACAGTCATTGAATGTTGAGGATCAGCTTTTACGCGACTGGCATATCGCCACACATGGTGAAATCCAATCAGCACAAAAGGCAGAAAAATCGCCAAACGCAGTTCAATGCCGGAATAAAGCGGAATATCTGCGATTTGTTGCGCTATCATCACCGTAAAAGGAGAAAAGGCGGACACACCATACCCAATGCCATAGCCCACGACCACCATCCCCACAGCCGTCATTGCATCTAACCTCATCGCTTTGCATAGCCCAACCAATATGAGTACAAAGGGTATATATTCACCCGCAGTACCGATTGCGCCTGAGGCGAGCGCAAAGGTGAAAATCACCATGAATATCAATAGATAAGGTGTTTCACCAAACTTTTCCAATAGACGGCCAATAAGCGCATCTATGGTGCCCGTTGCTCTTGCAATGGCAAGCACGCCACCCACGATAAAGACAAAGAAAATGACATCTTGTGCAGCCGCAAGTGCCCTTGGTATCGCCACCAAGAAGTCAAGCGGCGTCAACCTTATTTGCTCTTCTGCTACTGCGTAGGTACCAGCAATGACGGCGTTTCTGCCATTTTCCAACGTTACTGTTTCAAAGAAGCCTTGCGGCACTATCCAGGTCGCAACGTATGCGACTAACATCATTGATAACAAAAGAATTAAGGTATGAGGGACTTTGAAGTGCAATGCAGGCGCTCCATTTCAGGCGAATAGGCTGTGATAAATAACAACCAGATACGCCATGTTTATTCTTATTAGATTTTTTATAGCCTATATTAAAAATGTTGGGTGTTCTAATTTTCGCTATTACTTGCGCTAGAAAGTTGCCAAACTTACCAGCATTTTAGAAAGGCATCATGTGCCATTCCATTAAGGTTTTTGTATGGATAGTCTGTTAACCCCTATCTTTTCGCATATCTTTTTGTGTGTTTTGCTCTATGCGCTTCTTACTGTTGCTCGAGCACCAAGTGTTTGGGGCATTGGGCGCAAAAAAGATGGTACTAATCCCTTTCAAGAGATCGAACGCAGAGCCAGCGCAAACCTAAGCAATCAATTTGAATGGCCGTTGTTTTTTTATGTCATCTGCGTCATTTTAATTGTTTCTGGGAATCAGATAAGCAGCATGCAAGTTTATCTGGCGTGGCTCTTTGTGATTGGTCGCTACCTTCATAGTTACGTGCAAGTATTTACCGCAAACGTCAGGTTGCGTGGTCTCGTTTTTACAATTAATTTTGTTGCGGTTCTCGCAATGTGGGGAGTACATTTTTATTTATAATGAAGACACATCGTACGGTTGAGCCTCTTGGTTATTTCAGATGTAAGTTATGATAGGCTCTAGCAACTCAACGTAAGGAGAAAGTATGTTTGACCACGTTGTTTTTGGCGTCCGTGACTACGAAAAAGCCAAAGAATTCTACCTTAAAACGTTGGAACCCGTTGGTGTGGTCGTAGTATCAGAGAATGACCTTGGTATTGAGCTTAGTTGCGATGGTAAATCATCGTTGTGTATTCGCCGTATTCCCGAGGTGAATCCGGCTCACCTCCATCTCGCTTTTGTCGCTCAAAACCGCGAGCAAGTGCAAGACTTTCATCGCATCGCACTGGAAATCGGTGCTGAGGATAACGGCGGGCCTGGTTTACGCCCTCTTTATAGCGGTCAATATTACGCCGCGTACGTTCTCGATCCTGATGGCCACAATATAGAGTTGGTTTGTCATGAGGACGAGGTTTAGCAAAGTCCTTATCGATACCTTGTATAGTTATCTCTGCTCGCGAGTATTTGTTTGTCAGATTGGTTCCGCATCAAAAGTCGGGAACAACCAGTTTAAAGTTCTGGGTCGTCTTTTGCCCATCAATACTTCGATTATAACCATCCTGGACAACTAATAATCCATTTGGATATTGATCGCCTAAGTATTGAGACGTTGCTTCAATTCCATCAGTTTCCTGGGCAGCATCAATGTCACCACTACTCACCACTCTAAATCGCTTGATAAATTTATAAGGTTGATGGCGCTGA
>JBCDMA010000318.1:0-4425 GCA_038744645.1 Pseudomonadota bacterium
CTGCTCGGCTGTGCTCTTAATGAACGGTATCAAGGACGGGCGCGAGACTTCATGATGGCCGCCACTGACAATAAGTTGATGTGCCTTGTTGCCGGTGCAAATGTGATTCGTTTTGCACCTTCGTTAGTTATTCCAGATGAAGACATTCAGGAAGGGCTAGACCGCTTCGAACGTGGTGTTGAGAGCGTTACAAACAAGGATTAATTTTATGTTTGTTATTCGCCCTATTGAAGCACGCGACTACCCGGCGCTCGAGACAATTGCGCAGGAGTCAGGCATTGGTTTTACCTCACTTCCCGTAAATGAAGAATTACTGAGAAATCGCATTAGTGCCTCTGAGAAAGCCTTTGATGGAGACTTCTCTAAATCTGAGAACCAATCATATTTGTTCGTCATGGAAGACCTTGAAACAGGTGAAGTTGTTGGCACATCAGGTATTGAATCTCACGTTGGCAAAGATGACGCGTTCTATCACTACCATCTTGGCAAGGTCGTTCACGCGTCTCGTGAACTTGGCGTACACAATACGGTTGATATCCTGACCTTCTGTAACGATTACACCGGGGTGAGTGAAATTTGTACTCTGTTTTTAAAAGAGAGTGCGCGCAACGGACTTGCAGGAAGATTGTTATCCAAGTTTCGATTCTTGTTCATGGCAGAACATCAAACGCGTTTCTCTGATGTGGTCATTGCAGAAATGCGCGGTGTCTCTGATGAAAAAGGCAAATCACCCTTTTGGGAATGGCTTGAGAAACACTTTTTTTCAATGGATTTCCCCACCGCTGATTACCTGACTGGTATAGGTAATAAAGTGTTTATCGCGGAATTGATGCCCAAATATCCCATTTACGTTAACTTGCTTTCTGAGGACGCGCAAGCATGTATTGGGAAGGTACACGAAAAGACCAAACCAGCGTTGCGGCTTCTAGAACAAGAAGGTTTTAGGTGCAGAGGTTATGTCGATATTTTTGACGCAGGGCCTACCGTAGAGGCAGACTTAGCTAGCGTAGATACAGTACGCAACAGCTGCAAGGCAACTGTTGAGGTAATCAATGATATTGTCCCAACGATAAATGAATGTCTTTTGATTAACACCAAAGTGAGTGAATTTAGAGCGTGTTTGGGAAAGGTTTCTGTCTTAGACCGGCAAGAAATTCAAATCACACAACAGATTGCAGATGCGTTGAACATCTCCTCTGGCGATGTAATTCGATACTCCCCACTCGTTAGAAAATCAAAATCGATGTAGGAGGTTATTAATGTCACATGAAGCTCACTTTATTGACGGCAGCTGGTATGCAGGAGACGCTCTTGCCTTTTCTTCGGTTGATCCAGCAAAAAACAGCACCATCTTTGAAGCCAACTCGGCCTCAAGTGAACAAGTATCACAGGCAGTGACTGCAGCGCGTAACGCGTTCGTTGAATGGTCATTATTGGAAACTGACCAACGTATTGCGTTTGTCTTAAAGTTCAAACAACTATTGACACAACACAAAGACGAAATGGCAAAGCTAATCGCGGCTGAGACAGGCAAACCACTTTGGGAAACTGCGACAGAAGTGGGTGCAATGATAGGTAAAGTAGATATATCCATTAAAGCCCATCATGATCGGACTGGCGTTACAGAAAATCCTATGCCAGTGGGGAAAGCCATTCTTCGACATAGACCTCACGGTGTTGTCGCTGTCTTTGGCCCTTATAACTTTCCTGGCCATTTACCTAATGGACACATTATTCCTGCGTTGATTGCTGGCAATACCGTTGTATTTAAGCCCTCGGAACTCACACCAAAAGTGGCCGAATTGACGGTAAAGCTATGGCAGCAAGCCGACCTGCCAATTGGCGTACTTAATCTCGTTCAGGGTTTAGTTGATACAGGCAAAGCATTGGCGTCGCACCCTCAAATCGATGGATTGTTTTTCACCGGAAGCTCTACCACAGGTAAACTGATTCACCAACAATTTGCCGGTGAGCCAGGGAAAATACTAGCACTTGAAATGGGCGGCAACAATCCGCTCATCGTGGGTGACATTGATGACACTAAAGCCGTCGTTCACGACATCATTCAATCTGCTTTTATAACATCGGGACAACGCTGCACCTGCGCCAGACGCCTATTCATACAATCAGGCAGCACTGGAGATGCACTCATCGAAGCACTCACAGCTGCAACCAAACACATAAAAGTGGACGTATATGATGCCCAGGAACAGCCGTTTATGGGGGCAATGATATCAAAAGCGGCAGCAGAACAAATGATTGAAATACAAGATCAGCTTTTGCAAAAAGGCGCAAAAGCGATTGTAAAAATGCAGCATATCAATACTGACACAGGGTTGGTAACGCCGGGCATCATTGATGTAACGGATGTTGAGGCATTACCTGATGAAGAACACTTTGGACCATTGTTAAAACTGGTCCGATACAATACGTTTTCTCAGGCTGTCGATATGGCCAATGACACCCAATATGGATTGAGTGCAGGACTCTTATCTGACGATAAAGCGCAGTATGATTACTTTTTACCACGAATTCGAGCGGGTATTGTCAATTGGAACCGCCCTATCACTGGTGCTTCTAGTGCTGCACCTTTTGGTGGTATCGGCGCTAGCGGCAATCATAGAGCAAGCGCGTATTATGCCGCAGATTACTGCGCCTACCCGGTGGCTTCTGTTGAACTGGACACAGTGACGCTACCATCATCTCTCAGCCCTGGTTTAACGCTTTAATTGGATAAAAAATGCAAAATTCAATAGACAGTCTTTTCTCCGGCCTTTGGAATGACTATTTGTCCATTACTCCATCGGCAGAAAAGATCCATGCGCTTTTGAGTCATCAACGCAGCAGCGAACCAACAGATATCGTGAATGACCATATTGCGCTTAGGACCTTCAACCTTGAAAAGGTGAAACTTTCTAGACTTGCTGAGCATTTTTTAGCCCTGGGGTACGTGGCAAAAGGCGATTATACATTCGAAGCTAAAAAGCTTGATGCAAAACACTTCGAACACTCAGATCCAATTCAACCTAAAGTTTTTATCAGTGAATTGAAAGTAGAGCTGATGCCTGACAATGTGCAAGAAATCATTCACAGGATGATTGAGCAAATGCCAGAAGATGTGATTTGCACGCCAGATTTTCTGTATTCAGGCAGTCATTGGGATGTTTCAAATGACGAATACGAACAATTGCTCGCGCACTCTGAATATGCTGCCTGGATGTCAGCTTGGGGTTATCGCGCAAACCATTTCACGGTGAGCGTCAATCATCTCGCCAGTATCAATTCGCTTGAAGAGGTTAACAATATTCTAAAAAACGCTGGATTTAGTCTCAATACGTCCGGTGGTGAAATTAAAGGTGGAGCGGATGTGTTTCTCGCGCAATCATCAACAATGGCGGATAAGGCTACAGTGCGTTTTTCTGATAAAGAGCGAACGATTCCGTCGTGCTTCTATGAGTTTGCGCAGCGATTTGTATTACCAAACGGCAAACTATATCAAGGTTTTGTAGCGGCCTCTGCTGACAAAATATTTGAAAGCACAAACGTAAAGTAAGCCACGCGCGTATTTAAGTGTGAATCACTTAAAAATCCCAAAGCGCCTGTGCTATGCTCATTTTTAAGAAATTCATAGTTTAGTCAACTCGCATTGAAAAAACTCAAACGCTATCAATATGAGCGGTATGCCATTGCGTGTCAATTAGTCTACTGCGGGACAATTCCTGAACAACAGGCCATCATAGAACACTTTTCTCAGCGGGTTATTGTCGATAAGTCGGCTGAACACGCCGCGCGGATATTTTGGACAACCAGCAAGAAAGAAGTCATTGTTGTATTCAAAGGCACGACGAGACCACTTGATTGGCTATGCAACCTTTGTTGCTATCCAGCAAAGCACCATGTAGGCGAGAACTACTATCGCATTCACTGGGGATTTAAGAGACTTCTTTATCGACCTGTAAAGCGTTTAGACAATCCATCTAATGATTACACGGCATTGCAAGACATCATTATCCAAGAACTCGAACCATTGATTGCTCAAGGAAAACGCATTACATTCACCGGACACTCTTCTGGTGGTGCACTTGCAGTATTGATGGGTGACATCTTAGAGAAAAGGTACCCGAAGTCGGTCAAACGTGTCGTAACCTTTGGTCAACCCGCGATTGGCAGATATTCATTTAAACAACACTATTCACTTGACAAGCGTACGTTTCGAATTTGCTGTGATTTCGATATCGTTACCTTCATGCCGTTAATTCCTTATTATTTTTGGCACGTGGGCCGGATGCTCTGGTTGCATGAAGAACAGATTTATGAGAATACGCCGTCACATGTGCGATTTGCAAAATCGCTTTCGAGTTGGTTACTACGTCCGTTTACCTACCACTTGATGCGCAAATACATCCGAAACAAGCGCCTTTTTGA
>JBCDMA010000319.1:0-4422 GCA_038744645.1 Pseudomonadota bacterium
AGGTGCCACTGACGATGAAGTATTCAGCGCCTTCTTGTTACAGTTCTATTTAGCTGGAAACAAGACCATTCCAAAGCAAATCATCATTCCGCTCAAACTTATTGAACAAGAGCAAATTGCGAATGTTCTGAGTGAGGAAGCTAAAAAACGTATTCAATTTTACTTTGGCATAAGGGATGAAAAGCGAAAGTACTTAGAACTGGCGGGCAAAAACGCCGAAAATGCATTAAACACCCAACAAAATCAACAGCGCTCGTTGCATGCACGTTTTATTGACTTAGAGCAATTGATTGAAGTAGAAACACCTCTGAAGCGCCTCGAGTGTTTTGATATTTCGCATACGTCAGGTCAGCAAACGGTCGCGTCTTGCGTTGTGTTTGATAGAGACGGGCCTAAAAAAAGCGACTATAGACGCTTTAATATAGAAGGTATTACGCCAGGTGATGATTATGCGGCTATGGCGCAGGCGCTCAAGCGTAGATACAAAACATCATCAACCGATGTAAAGCTGCCGGATTTACTGCTGATTGATGGCGGTAAGGGGCAATTGGGTCAGGCCGAGTTGCACTTTAATGATTGGCCGGAAGAGCGTAAACCGATAATCCTAGGCGTTGCTAAGGGAACATCTCGGAAACCAGGCTTAGAAACGTTGATTTTTGCCTATTCACATCAACAAATCCCTGTCAGTTCTGACCAGCCTGGTCTGCACCTTATCCAACATATTCGAGACGAATCACACCGATTCGCTATCACCGGCCACCGTGCACGACGGCAAAAAGCAAAAACAACGTCACCACTGGAAGAGATACCAGGTATCGGCGCGAAAAAGCGGCAAGCACTTTTGAAATACATGGGTGGGCTACGCGGCTTGAAAAAAGCAAGTCGTGAAGAGATCGCAAAGGTTCCAGGGATCAGTGAATCCCTCGCAGAAGCAATCTTCGATAATCTACATCCTTGAACACGAAATTTTGATATCATCAAATGAGTGTTTTCAAATAAGTAGTTATATGGTCTGGACGGTTCCCAATTGCATCACGCTTTTCCGAGTGTTAATTATTCCGATTTTCGTTTCTGTATATTTTCTTGATTGGCGATGGGCGAGTGAGGCTGCGGCTTTCTTATTTACTCTGGCAGCGATCACAGATTGGGTCGATGGCTATTTAGCCAGAAAACTCCAGCAGTCAAGCGCCTTCGGCGCATTTTTAGACCCAGTAGCCGATAAGCTTATCGTTGCGGCTGCATTAATCATGGTTACGCATACCTACGCTTCTGTATGGATCACGGTGCCGGCGATTGTCATCATGATGCGAGAAATATTTGTTTCGGCGCTGCGCGAGTGGATGGGTCAAATTGGTGTTTCCGACGCGGTAAAGGTCAGCTTTTTAGGAAAAGTAAAAACCACGACGCAAATGCTTGCATTGATTGGTCTATTATCCGGGATGGAAGCTTTTATGAATGTGCCTATTTACTGGGTCACGTTAGGCAGGGTGTTACTATGGGTAAGCGCTATCCTTTCTATTTGGTCGATGCTGCTCTATGCGATCAGCGCATGGAAGGCTGCGAAGCGCTGTGACGTTTTTTAATTTGACCATAATCTCTGCGATTGTGTTTAAAAAACAATCAAACAAAAGCAGCGATCGATAATAAAAGACGAATAAGCCAGAAAAACCCAATATCAACCGTTATTACATGTTGACAGATGGGTGAATCCCGGTAAAATCTCGCGCACATTTCGACGCAGTCATGCATTCAAGCAAGTTGTGGCGAGTTCATTTTTGAAAGTGATAAGCGGGTGTAGCTCAGTTGGTAGAGCACAACCTTGCCAAGGTTGGGGTCACGAGTTCGAGTCTCGTTACCCGCTCCAAGTTTTCTCAAGACTTGTGTTTTCTTAAAACTTGTACTTCGGCGCTGTGGCAGAATGGCGATGCAGCGGATTGCAAATCCGTACTATTCCGGTTCGAATCCGGTCGGCGCCTCCATTCTTTAGTGCTGTATTGAAGCCCGGGTGGTGAAATTGGTAGACACAAGGGATTTAAAATCCCTCGCGCGTAAGCGTGTGCCGGTTCAAGTCCGGCCCCGGGCACCATCTAATTCATTCATTCTCTACTAAAGTTCTGAACTATTGATACATGCTTCAATTCGGTGCAACTTTTTAATCTTACATCAAATCTATGCCGATAATCTGTTCATCTCACTGCGCGAAAGCCTAGGGGCAGCAACGGCTATACCCTAAACACTTAAACCTTGACCAATTGGTCAAAAATTTGCATTCCCCGTATCCTATTCCCATATGTTTCATACGATATTTTCCATGGCTGGCATAAGAAAACAATGAATTCAGTTACATACCTAAGAATAAGTAAAGCGGCATTAGTCGCAATGGTCGCGCTTTTTGCGCTGTTGGTTGCTTGGAACAATGTTGTTGATTACAACTCGAATTTTCAGTTTGTTCGTCATGTGTTGATGATGGATACAATCTTCGAAGGCAGTGCGCTTGCGAGTAGGGCAATCAATAGCACATCGATTCACCATGCGGGCTATTGGCTTATCATTGCGACCGAAGCGGCCGTGGGTCTACTGTGCGCCTTTGGTGCATTTAGAATGGTAAAAACGGTGAATGAAGACAACACGATTTTTTTCAAAGCCAAGTTTTTCGCTACAGTAGGGTTAATGCTGGGAATCGCCCTTTGGTTTACAGGATTCTTAACCATTGGCGGCGAATGGTTTGTTATGTGGCAGTCAGAAATCTGGAATGGTCAAGACAGCGCGTTTAAATTCATTACTATTCTATCAGTCGCGCTGATTTTCTTGCACCAGCCAGAACCCAATATTTAATCAATACCTAAGTAAACAACCGGGAAACAGGATACCGCTTCCTATTGTTAATCCGAAATTATCGTTAATCCGAAACGGCGGTAATTTCAATTTCGACTTTGAATTCAGGTTTCGTAAATCCCGATACAATCAGTAGCGTCGACGCTGGGAAGTGTGTAAATCCAGTGAAAAAATCATCGCGTGCGCGCATATATTCCTTCATATAAGCTCGGTCTGTGACATAGGCGCCGAGATGTATGATGTTCTCCCGGGCCATATTCGCTTGTAAGAGAATTTTTTCCAGATTATTAAAAATGAGTGTCGATTGATCAAACGTCGAATCTGGGATCTGCAACTGTAAATCAATGGCGAGCTGCCCAGATGTTTTCAGCATTCGCTTTTTTTCAGAAAACACAACCGCATGAGAGTAGTTGCCAAAGGGTGGTGCAAGATCGCTTGGGTTTATTGTAGTTATCATGCTTGAAGTCTGCTTAATCCAATTCAAAGTCTAATTAAAAATAACAACAATTAATCGAAATCGCGACATTTGCAATATATAGCAATAAGTGACAATACAAAGTGTCTTTGAACTGCTATTGAATTTGCCTTTTTATTTGTGTATTTTTAAGGTTCTTCTGGCACAAGTTTCAGGGCCATCATAGCGTTGTTGCGTAATTAATACGCATACAGCAAAGTTATGTCATTGATTAATGGCTCTGGTGCATGTGCATATATTCCACGCAAGGTTAACCTTTTCACCGTGAATATCCGCCTTCACCTATGTTAGTGAGGGTAAAATGCCAATCGATTCTGGCGCGATTCAGTTAACAAACATAAATATTCCAAACACTTTTGTTTTCAACAAGTCCGGTATGGACGAGCACATAAATAGTGACTGTCTGCACGTGACCCTGCTAATCGAAAATCAACGCGTAACGAAAGTTATCCCTTCTGGCTTTGAAATCCCTGAGGTTCCCTCTGTTGACGGAGCGGGCAATATCGTTTTACCAAAGTTTACTGAGATACACGTACATTTAGATAAATGCCATTCCATCGGACGCTTAAAGGATGTTGGTGGTGATTTAATGGCTGCTATTGAAGAACAAGCAAAAGACAAAGCGAATTGGAGTGGAGAAGATATCAGGCGACGCGCGGAGCGAGGTCTTCAGGAATTGTATAACGCAGGCTGTCAAGCGGTGCGTACCCATGTTGATTGGCTAGACGGGTTCGAGCCACCTGCGACATGGCACACAATGGTACAAATTGCGTCTGAATGGCGACACAAAATGGTCGTCCAATGCGCTCCCCTTATCGATATTTCATTGTTTAGCGATAAGGTCCGCGCTGACGCTATGGTCAAACAAATTGCAGATGCTGATGGTATTTTAGGCGCGTTTATCCTGGGCCATAAAAACCTAGAAAACTGTTTACACGTTTTGTTCGAGCTTGCACGAAAATATGAAGTTAATGTTGATTTTCATGTCGATGAAGGGATGAACCCAGCGTTAAATGGTATTGAAATCGTCGCTGACGTACTGGAGAAAGCAGATTTTAACGGCAATGTGTTATGCGGTCATGTGTGTAACCTAATGAATTATGAACCTGCTC
>JBCDMA010000320.1:0-4374 GCA_038744645.1 Pseudomonadota bacterium
ATCAGACATGTTTACCCAGTTTATGCGCTCATTAGGTTGGAAGAATAATGTTAGATGGACGTGACCATCAATAAAGCCGGGCAGCACAAATTTATCAGTGAGATCGTGAATGTCTACTGTGTCGTTTTCACCCGTTTCGAGTGTGTCGGCCTCAATATAGCCTTGCTTAACATCAACTACCTTGCCGTTTTTGAGGATTATGCTTTGTAATTCTGCAACGTTTTCACCGGGCACAGCCAGGAGCTTTCCAGCATGAATGATATCCCATTCCGCTGCACATATTTGTGTCGCGGATAATACTGATATGACGGTCATTATTGTTATTATTGTGCGCATTTACGGCCAATCCTTTTTGCAACTAAATTAGAGGCTATAGCAGTAGTCTAGTACCAGCACCTGCGATTTGCACAGTTATCTGTTCGAACATGTATGCTTGTTTATTTATGCTGCTTTGATGACAGTATTTTTACCCCTCTCTTTTGCACCATATAATGCCTTGTCAGCAGCAGCAAACAAATCCTCAAAGCGATATCCGGCTATGTCACTGTTAACCACACCAAAGCTCCCTGTTAAGGTGAATTGCTGTTCTTCCTGTTGATTGGTTTTCTTCAATCTATCGCGACAAATTTCGGCAATTTCCATTGCTTTTTCAATGCTGCATCCCCTGAGCAGAATACCAAATTCTTCACCACCCAATCGACCGAATAAATCGTCTGCACGGCATATCTTCTTAATGACCGATGTGGCTGTTTTTAGCGCCTCATCGCCCGCTAAATGACCAAACGTATCATTAATAGATTTGAAATCATCTAGATCGATGAGAATTAAGCTGACTTGCTGTCTATTGTATTTGCAGTATTCGAGCGTCTTTCGCGCTTCTTGAACAAAGTGTCGACGATTTGATATGCCTGTTAAATCATCGCTCTGTGAGGTTTTTTGTAATATCTTGTAGTAGCTCTGTCGCTTGTAGATCCATATGCCTATCAAAATCGAAAGACAAACAAATAAACAGATAATGATTAAACGGTTGCTCGCAGTTTGTGCATCTAAATCAGCTTGGGCGCGCAATAGCGAATTTTCGGCGTCCAGAAGTGCTATCTGGTTGGACTTTTCAGCGCTTTCTTGTCGAGCTCTTTGTATTGACAGCTCTTTTGCATTCTCATGCGTGATATTCAGCGACTGTGCTTTTGAAAAATCTTGATAGTACTTAAGTGCAGACTGATAGTCCTGGCGAGCCTCAGCAACCTCGAACAATACCTCGAATGACGCAATATCCGAATCCGTTATTAAGGTATCACCTGGTGTGTTTATGACGACCTTGTTAGCATGGAATATTGCTTTGTCGTATTCCCCTCTTTTCATATAAAGCTTTCCAAGAAGCATGTGCATGTCATCTAAGAGCGGTTCGTAATTGACGTCTTGTATAGCTTGCTTGTGTGTAAGCAGTATTTCCAACGCCTCGTCAAACTTGCCAAGCTCGAAAGCATACACGGCTTGTTGGCTATCAATATATAAAACAGGTATTGACTCATTTGCATCCTGGCAATTGTTTTTTGCTTTTGTGAAGTCGGCTTCTGTTATTGTAGTAATTTCTAACTCAATCAACGACGCGAGGTATTGCATGTCTTTGATGCAATGAAATCGCTTGCTGTATTTTTTGCTTGGGATATTTTCTATGTGGTTTTTCAGTGTATCTATCTCACCGAGCAAGCTGTAGAAGTTGAACAGCGCCATATGCGCTTGTTCTTCTGATTCAACGTTGTCAATTTCGCTTAAGTGCTCATTTAGGTAGTCAAGAATTCTAAGACCTGCTGACCAATTTTGAGTGGCAGCATAAAGTGAGCCTAAGGATGAATACGCATCAAACCGACCTTTTTTGGTGTTGCCATTTTTTGCGAGGGCCTCATATGCCTCTATGGACTCTTTTACTTGGCGATGCATGAATAGTAAATATGCGTCAACATAGTCATAGGTATCTTGTTCTGCATCTGACAACGCAGTTCGCTCTATTTGGATGAGGAGACTTTCAGCTTCTTTTGGCTTGGAGGTCCTTAAGGCATAGGCTTTCGACAGCAACGCGCTATCACTTCGTGCCGCTCTCGTTACCTCACTTGGGTTATCCTCATTTTGTGCAGCAACGCTGTATATGATCGCTAAAAATAGCGAACAAGATAGTGCACAGAATTTAACGAAACGCATAGATTCATAATAGCCAAAAAACTAAAAATACAACTCTGCTATCGGCATTGGTAGATGAATATTAAGTGTAAATCCTAATGAATAATCAAGGCGTTACAGTATTTGCTTTATTTCTCGCATTTGTAACCAATACCATAGACCGATTTTATAATATCCGGCGACCCAAGCTGATTACTCATCTTTTGCCTCAGCGTTGAAACAAATTGGTCTAATGAACGGCTGTTGGGCACAAATTCTTGGTGCCAGCAGACATCGAAGATTTGGTCTCTAGAAATGGCTTCACCCGGTCGCGCAAAAATAAACTTAAGGAACTCGCACTCTCGTTTAGTAACAGCTAACGTTTCACTTTGATAACCGAGGCATAGCGTTTTAGTGTTCAGTGAAAATTCATCAAAACTAATCACCGTATCTTCAGGTGACTTATTGCGTTCATACCTGCGTGAGATGACCCTGACTCTTGCTAGAAAAGTATCGGGATTAAAGGGTTTACCGATGTAATCATCTGCACCGAGATCCAGCCCTCTGATTTGGTCGGGTTCACTGTCCAGCGCTGTTAGCATGAGGATTTGTACGAAGGGTGAACGCTTTCGCAGAGTTTTGCACACACTTAGCCCATTCATACGTGGCATTTTGATATCGAGAATGCATAAATCCGGCTGAAAACGCTTTTGTTCCAACAGCGCTTCTACTCCATCCGAAGCGGTTCTGCATTCGTATCCTTCCCCGGATAATAACGCCTCTAAACCTTCTCGTAAGTGTCTATCGTCATCTGCTATGAGTATTTTCATGGTGATTTTTAGATTCTGTAGCTAAGACATTTCAATCGGTACGACGACACGTAAATGCGTGCCAATAGACACGGGTAGCCGTTCCAATTTCCCCTTCATTCGCTGGCATAAACGCATGCATACTTGTAAACCCAAGCCAAAACCCGTTCCATTGCAGGTCATCAAGCTAAAGTCATTGGTATAAAGTGCCTGCCAGATTTGTTTACTTAGCCCGGGGCCATCGTCAATCACATCAATGCACAGTTTATTGTCTTGAATACATGAGCGAACCCGTATACTTTTGCCTTGCGCATATTTCCTTGCATTATCTAACAGGTTTATCATTACGCGTTGCAAAGCATCTTTATCTAGGAGGAGCTGTGTTTTGACCTCAAGCGCATCCTTTATGCTGCATTTGTTTTCCTCAAACACTGGCGCCATTGTCATAAGGATGCTTTTAATCAATACATCTGGGTTAAAGGATTGTCTATGATCCGCGTTGCTGTGATGCTGGTTCGCATCGAGTTTGGCTAACAAAATTGAGTTTTCAACCAGAAGAGACAGTCTTTCTATTTCAGATTCAACGACCGAGCAGTAATGATGTTGCTTGCTTGAAGACAAACGTTTGATTAAATCAATATAGAGTCTGATGTTAGCCAGTGGCGTGCGCACTTCATGAGCCAATTCTGCGGTAAATGTCTTTTGCGCTTGGGTTTGTCTCGCGCGAGCACGGTATATCCAGTACAGACCCGCCCCACTGCCGAGTACTAATAATATAAGTGGAAGCAATAGCGTTATGTAAGCAACAGGAAGATTTTGCGTGGTTGCATTAACGTCTTCATACAAATGAATATGCCATTGAGAAAAGTTTCCACCCATTGCGAACTCAAATACGGCATCATCTTTTGCATCGACCCCTTCTTCCAATTCGCTATCCAGTTGCAATGGCAAGCCATTGGCATCATATAGTTTTATATCAGCGTTGAGGCCTGCAGGCATGTCGATGGTTGCCATTGCTTGATTTAGCCAGGTTAACCACCCATTGCGATTGAAAAGCATACAAACAGTGAGGGTTAACTGGACATCACAATGCAATAGTTTGATATCCGACTTTCCCTGTATAAAAAAGTCGAAAGACGCCGTTTCACCTTGCTCACTGATGACCGTAGAAATTTCTCCTTGGATCTGACTTAGCAATGAGATTTCATTCACTAATGCGCTTTGATCTGACTCAGGGAATATACGCGTTCCATCTCTAGCAAATACAGTAACAAGATCAAGTTCAATGCGGTTAAACGTCCACATTCTCATTTCTTCAAACTGCGATGCATGTTGGTTGACCCAATCGACATACGGCATCATTTGATCATCAATATACAACTTTATTGTCGATTCGATACCTTTGGCG
>JBCDMA010000321.1:0-4353 GCA_038744645.1 Pseudomonadota bacterium
GACAAAAAAGAAGCCGATCAATACGATAAGATGTTAGATATCGCAGACAACCTTGTTGAATATATTCAGGCAAAAGGTATTGCACTCGAAGATGAACTGGCTGAAGAACTCGGCATCGTTATCGCAAAAAACAAAGATGCATTTACAAAGCTACTCAAAGGCAACAGTGCAAATACCTTACTTGAGCAAGAAAAAGCGGAAATCGTTGAAATGAAGCAAGCGTAAAAGCAGCTAAAAATTCGCAAGCAGCGCAGCCTCAAGCCCCTATTTCAATGTTTCAGCAATCTTGGCGGTAACTGCCATATTATCACTGCGTGCCGCCAACCGTCATTTCGTCAATTTTTAATGTCGGTTGCCCTACACCCACAGGCACCGATTGGCCATCTTTGCCACACACACCCACACCGCGATCTAGTGCTAAATCGTTACCTATCATGGATATCTTTTGCATAGATTCTGGACCATTGCCTATCAGCGTCGCACCTTTAATTGGTGTAGTTACTTGGCCTTTTTCAATGAGATAGGCTTCTGATGTTGAAAAGACAAATTTCCCTGATGTGATATCCACCTGTCCGCCACCAAAATTAGGTGCATAGATGCCTTTGTCGACACTTGCGATTATCTCATCGGACGAATAATCTCCAGCGAGCATGTAGGTATTAGTCATTCTCGGCATAGGTAAGTGCGCATAAGACTCTCGACGTCCATTGCCAGTGGGTTTAACCCCCATAAGACGTGCGTTCATTTTATCTTGCATATATCCCGTCAACACACCATCTTCAATCAAGACGTTGTGCTGGGATGGCGTTCCTTCGTCGTCGATGCTTAGCGAGCCTCGTCGATCTTCCATCGTGCCATCATCGACGACAGTAACGCCTTTTGACGCAACCCTCTGGCCGATTCTACCGCTAAATGTAGATGCGCCTTTGCGATTAAAATCGCCTTCTAGCCCATGGCCCACCGCCTCATGAAGTAAAACCCCTGGCCAACCCGCGCCTAAAATAACAGGCATGCTGCCAGCGGGTGCCGGTATGGCCTGTAAATTAACTCTCGCCATGCGTATGGCTTCATCAGCCAGTACCTCATACAAAGGCTTATCATCATGTTGCGTGAGAAAATAATCATATGTTCTACGACCACCCATACCTGAAGCCCCGCGCTCTCGACGACCTTCGTTTTCAAGTAATATGGAGCAATTTAATCGAATCAGTGGGCGAACATCCGTCGCAAAAGTCCCGTCTGTGGCGGCAATAAGCACTTCTTCATAAACGCCACTCAAACTTACAATCACTTGTTCCACTGAAGGTACTTGTTTGCGAATATAAGCGTCCACTTTACGTAACAAGTCGATCTTAATGTCATCTGACATACTAATGATTGGATTTGAATCGGTATAAAGCTGAGCGGTATCTTTAGTGTTTAGGGCTGTCGGTTTGTGCGTTGGATTACCCGAAGTGATGTTTTTCGCAGCGTTTGCTGCCTTAATGAGTGCATCACTCGTAATTTCATCAGAATATGCGAATCCTGTTTTATCACCAGATACTGCTCGCACGCCCACGCCTCGTTCCAAGTTGTAACTACCATCCTTGATAATACCGTCTTCAAGCACCCAACTTTCGTGTTGACTGCTTTGAAAATACACATCTGCAAAATTATTAGCTTTAGACAACGCAATACCCAATGCATTTTCGAGCGTCTGCATGTCAAGTCCAGCATCGGTTATCAAATTACTCGTTACTTGATGGTTATTCATATTTCTCCATACAATGGTCGAAAACCGGCATCTTTTTGCGTATATCGTCGACCAGCTTTTCGTTATAATCCGATACTGCCACACCTTCTTCAGTTTTGATACAGCTTAGTAATTCTCCCCAAGGAGAATATATACAACTATTGCCATAAGTCAGCCGACCATCATCATGCTCTCCCACTTGATTTGCTGCAACCATGTAGCACTGATTTTCAATCGCCCTTGCCTTTAATAATGCGTGCCAATGAGCGTTTCCCGTAACTTGCGTAAAAGCGCTTGGTACACATACGATTTTCGCTGGCCTGAGTTTGTTGAAGAGTCCTGAAAAGCGCAAATCGTAACAGATACTCATGCCAAGGCTGGTCCAAGGTAAGGTGTACTTAATGACGTCACTACCGTGAAAAGTCGATGAAGACTCACGATAAGACTTGGTATTATCCTCGACTTCTACATCAAACAGGTGAATTTTGTTGTATCTAGCAAGAACGTCGCCGTCGGGGCCGTATAGGATACTTGTTGCGTAAAACCGTGGACTGTCCGCAGATGGCAAAATTGGTGTACTGCCTGCCACTAGAAAAATTCGGTATTTTTTAGCCATTTCTGCAAAGGCACGTTGAATAGGACCATCACCGACGAGTTCAGCATGCCTATACATTGTTTTACCAGAACATCCAAATACTGCGGCGCACTCTGGCAGCACGACTAACGAATGTTCAGAAATTGATGATTGATTCGCACCAATGATGTCTTCAATCTTTGATAGATTGCGCTCTGGGGATGATGTACCGTTGAATTGAAGTGCGACGATGTTTGTCATTGTGTTTCAAATTTTAAGAAATCCTCTGGTATCGGCGCAACAAAGGGTGTACTAGATACATCATTCTCCGGTACTCGAGCAGGTAATTCCACTTCCGTACTCTGCCGCCCTGTTTCGATCAAGATAGGTTCATCAATAGTCCCAGTGACCGAATAGTTCACATTGGAGATGACTTTTGCTGACGTCAATACTTGATCCAATGCAAGTGCAGCTAATGCAGACGGTGGACTCACGGTAAAAAAGTAGACAAGCACAGGAAGGTTACCGGTAACATTCGGTGTAAAACTCACGTTGTAATTAAGTGCTTTTGTCGCCAAATCAGTGTAGCCATAGATCTCTATTTCTCCAGCGGCACCATCAATTAACGTATCTCTTGTGTCTGCTTTGCCTTGTGTGATGCTAATTGTGCCTCCCATCTCATCGTAAAAGAAACCTTTTGCAAACACGTCTCTAAAATCTAACGAGAGTTTTCTGACAAGGGAGTCGAGACTTAGGAGCGTAAATATTCTAGATCCCTTGTCGCTCACTTCACTAAGATAGCCGTCTGAGAGATTCCACTTCAATTCACCATTCAAATTTTCACCTTTAAAATCAAACGGTGAATCATCCCATGTTAACGCGAAACCAACGTTCGCACCCGAATCTCTTATACCCGCGTCCACATTCAAAGACTGCAAAAACAGGCCTACGTCACCACTATTGAAATCGCCTGCAAAATAGGTGTAGTGGTCTTCGGCACCTTTATACCACTGTCCTTTGGCGATGAGATTTGCACTATTACCTTCAACTAGCAGTTGTTCAACTGTTAACCCGTCGCTATTGGGGGTTGTTTCAAGTTCAATTTTACCTAGTTTGTATTGCTTAAAAGTACAATCACTACAATTAAAGTCTAGCGGCGGTAGTTTTTTCGGATCAAGATCTAAAGGACTTTTTTCAACAGTTGCGCCAGCTATATCATTGCTTGTTAGCTTTATGTAGTCGGCGTCGACGGATATGCCTTGTGCATACAATTGTTCATCAATCAATGCGCTAAATCGCGCCTGATCAGAGTTGAAATCGATAGTCCAATTATCTTCATTGTGACGGGTTATTGAATTTACATCGGTAAGGTTATAGCCCCCAATGTTGAATCTTTCTATATTTAAAAATATTCTTTCTGGTACGCCAAGTATTCGATTTTGACTATCTCCCGTACCAGCTGCAGAAATGCCCTTCAGTGCCGTGAACCAGTCATCAAACACTAGCTGATCCAGATTTGCACTGATGCTAAAACCAACGCCCATAGACGTCGGTTGCATGTCGGTTTGACCTAACGATAAGTGCGCGCGATTAAATTGTTTTTCTTTATGCGGAAGGGTGCCATCAAAATGAACATCATCATCGATGCTAACACTGATCATCGATGCTATTTTGTCCCCTTTAGCTTCTACTTCCACTACCTTTATTTGCCCTTCTGATTTGTTCAAAGGAAATGGTAGTGACGAGTTTGTTGTGAGCAAATCGGAGGAAAGCAAAGCGGCATAGGTATAATCTTGTTTATCAACGGAGATATCAACGCCAAGCTGATATTCAAAAGTACCGCTTAACTTGTCTTCTAGGTCTATCTGAAACCTTTCCAGAGATTGTTCAATGTCCCAAGAACCAGAGACATCAAAATCAAGTTCATAGGTTTGGTTTTGTCGAGCGCTCAAATCCACTTGTATCGGTTGGTCGAGAAACGCTGCATCCATGGCTTCGATATCTAATCTTTCATTGACAAAGGTAAGCACGCCATTGGCCTCTGTAA
>JBCDMA010000322.1:0-4333 GCA_038744645.1 Pseudomonadota bacterium
ATGACTGCAAGCGTTTTTCCTTGCGTTGGGCGCACAGCGCCGAGAGAAAGCGGTACCCAATCGATTTGTGCTTTCATTATGCCGGTCATGGAGCCGTGACGCTCTGGCGAGCACCATACCTGCCCTTCTGACCACATCATAAACTCACGCAGCTCTACCACTTTGGGATGTGTATTATCCTCGGCATCTGGCAACGGTAAACCAGTTGGGTTAAATACTCTTGTCTCAGCGCCAAGAGCTTCTAAAATCCTCGCGCTTTCTTCTATCACTAAGCGGCTAAAAGAACGTTTTCGCAATGAACCATACAGGAGCAATATTCGAGGCTTGTGATTGGAAAGATGTCGACTAAATGATCCTGTCTCGGGAACCGAAAACTGCGCTTCGTCCACATTTGGCATTGACGTTTCAGTGATATTCATTATTGCGCTCCTAATAAAGCAAGTGCTGATTTCCATTCGTCTCGTGGGCGCTGACTGACGTCTTTTAACGCATCAACGCGTTCCTTAATGGTGTTGATAGTGCTGCGAAATGCTTCAGCAATAGTATCGTCTGACCCGATGAGTTTAGATGGATCTTCCAACCTCCAATGGACTTTGAGTGTTTGACCAAACCACACTGGACAAGCTTCTCCCGCGGCTGAATCACACACGGTAACAACTACATCCGGCGCAAAAGATTCAAATGCATCCCATGACTGACTTTCTAATCCTGCTGTGGAGATGCCTGCTTCTTCGAGATACTTTAGGGACAGCGGATGCACTTCACCACTGGGCTGACTGCCAGCACTGCGCGCGTCAATGCGCCCTTTTGAATAGTGATTAGTAATCGCCTCAGATAAAATACTTCTGCATCGGTTGTGTGTACAAATATAAAGAATTTTCATGCTAACTCCCGCAAACGCGACTATTTGTTGCTTTCAAGCGAGCCAAACTACTTTCCAGATAAACGGTATTCTGCTCGAGTGTTTTTGCTAGCACATCCTTTGCCCATGCAGGCAATGTCGCATGCAGTCTGTAGTACACCCATTGCCCTCTGCGGTCTCCATCGAGCAGCTTGCATTTTCGCAATTCAGCAAGGTGACGCGACATTTTGGGCTGACTAACGTCCAATGCGTCTTGTAAATCACAAACACATAACTCACGCCGCAACGCAATAAGGAGCATGGTTTTCAGGCGAGTGTCATCAGCGAGACATTTAAAAAAAGATAAAGGTGTCAATATAACTCCTCCCATATATACGAAATATAATATATATGTTTTTTCATATGTCAAATGCAGGAGAAATTGAGAAGTGACTTTTTAATCGAGTGATTTCTTACAAAGATTACATTGGTTTAAGTTACTTGAAGTGCATTCGGATTGGAAAATCGTAATCCTAACAAAACCAGTATAAGCAAATATAAACATTTACCCAAAGGATACGCAGACAATATAAAGGCGCCGGTGTGCAGCATTTAAACGGTGCTTTTGAAGCGTGTTCTTTTCATTAATTTAGAGCTTGTTTAAAATAACAAGAGACAGAACCATTGATGGTTAGAGAATCACAACACTAGGATAGAAAATGTTAAGAATCGGATTGTTCATCGCAACGAATATCGCAATTATGTTCATACTGAGCATTACTTTTAGATTGCTTGGATTGGAAGGCGTACTTGCGCAAAATGGTGTGGATTTAGATCTCACTGCTCTGCTTGTTTATTCAGCGGTCATTGGTTTTAGCGGATCCTTTATCAGTTTATTAATGTCCAAATGGCTAGCAAAAAGAAGCATGGGCGTCCACGTGATTGAATCTCCGAGCACACCCACTGAAAAGTGGCTGTTCTCAATGGTTAAAAAACAAAGCGAAATGGCAAATATTGGTATGCCTGAGGTCGGCATATTTGACAACCCGTCTCCTAACGCCTTCGCAACGGGATTCAGTAAGAATTCCTCATTGGTAGCCGTAAGCACTGGCTTGTTGCAGCATATGACTCAGGAAGAGGTTGAGGCAGTTATGGCCCATGAAATTAGCCATGTTGCCAACGGTGATATGGTAACGCTCACGTTAGTACAAGGTGTCGTAAACACCTTTGTTGTGTTTTTCTCACGAGTGATAGGGCACGCTGTTGACCGAATTGTGTTTAAAGTTGAACGCGGTCATGGCCCTGCATATTTCATTGTTTCAATGGTAGCGCAGCTCATTCTTGGTATTCTCGCAAGTGCAATTGTCATGTGGTTTTCGCGCTATCGAGAGTTTCGTGCGGACGAAGGCGGCGCAAGACTAGCAGGTAAACAAAACATGATTGCCGCGCTTGAAAGGCTCAAAGGAGATAGGTCTCCAGACATGCCTGAAGAAATGGCTGCATTCGCTATCAATGCGGGAAAAGTCAGCAAGCTTTTTTCCAGTCATCCTCCATTGGATGAACGCATAGCTGCGTTGAGAAACGCAAATTAGTTGATGCTTTAAAAAGAAACGTCGCCGTTTAAGGATGGCGACGTTCATTGTGTATAGCGTTCTAAAATGGATTAGTAACGTTTAACTTCCCGACATTGCTTTCATAAGTTCCGTCATAAATCCATCGGCCATCATATTCTTTTGCATTTGATCGACCATACCGCATTCTTGATTTAACGCTATGGCTTCTTCATCTGAAATACCCTTAGGCTGAATATCAGGCATCGCTTCCAAGGCCTGCATTCCGCCACCCTTGCGAAGCTCCGGCAATATACCTTCTAATTTATCCAGCATTTCATCTATGCCCTTAGAGCCAATCTTGTCTTCGTATTTACCTAATACGCACTTTGCCGCGTCTCGCATGGGCCCATCCCAACCTACATCGGGAACCAATTTTTTTAAGTTACTTACATCCACTCCTTCAGCCGCGACTTCATCTATCATTGCGTCGTACATCAGTTGACTTAATTCTTCACTCAACACTTCCATACGCTCGAGTTGGCTATCGGCGTACGCTACATTCGCTGTCAACAATATCGTCAACATGAAAGTCACTTGTTTAATCATAGTTTTGCTTCCTTTTTCAATAGTTTATACGTTGTGTCACTCTATCTATCATCAGCATAAATAGTAATAAAACCCATTGCAACCGACGATATAAAATCCATTCGCACAGTGACCATTACTGGCACTAGTGCTAACTTAACTACTTTATTGTACTGCTTAATTTACTCAGTGAATCTACAATCACAGACGGTTTTAGCTCCCAAGGGTCAAACACCATTGCGTTATTGCGCTTTACCCATGCGGTGTTTATTGAAACTGCACGCGCACCAATAACATCAAACGGATTGCTCGATATTAGCCATGTGTTTTCCGGCGTCGAATTCGTTCGTTCCAAGAGATAATGATAAATCTTTGGATCGGGTTTAAACGTCTTGATCTCATCTGCACTCACGACCTGAACGAAAAAATTACCAATGCCCGCCCTTTCCAATAAGCCATTCACAGCAGATATTTCACCATTTGAAAATGCTACTAGCGTATGGGTATCTCTCAACGATTGTAATCCGTCGACAACATCATCAAAACAAGGCAACGCGCTGTACTGATTTAACAATCGATGTTTTTCATCCTGACTCAATGAGGTCTGCATAATCCTGCATGTGTATTCTAAGGCTTCGGCGGTACACACCGAAAAAGGCTGGTAGCATTTCATCAAGCCTTTTCGAAAAGAATACTCCAACTGTTTGTCTCGCCAGGTTTGTGAAAACAATCTTGCCTGATCACCCACGATTTTCTGCAAAAGTGAAACTACACCGTGCGTATCAATGAGAGTGCCATAGATGTCAAACGCTACTACTGTTTTCATTCTTCGCTGATCCTAATCGGTGACATAAAGAAGCTTATATTCATCATATGCAAAATGGTCCGTCATGCCGCTGATATGATCCTGTATCATCCGACATCGATAATAGTATTCGTCTTGTGGCGCTGCTTTTGTCGCTGCCAGGTACGCATTAATGTGTTTTTTTGCGACCTTTTTGAACATGCGAAGTGCAATGGCAGGCCCTTTGGCTTCGCGCATTAATGTCTCAAACACGCTGCGTTCTAACGATAAAATGCTCTTATATTTATCCAGTAACCCACAAATGATTTGATGTCCTTGTAATTCACTGGATTCAACTTCGGGATGACTAAATGCATACTCTCTTGCCACTTCCTTCAACGTCGTGGAGATAACATGCGATTGTGACCTATCCTCTAGCAAGGCTTCATCCAGTGTACCGTCATAGCACTGTTCGATGTTTTGAACGAACCGCCTAGCGGCATGTTTGACCATCAGACTTTGTAAATCGACCCTTAGCTTTATAAAGTAGGAACTGTTGGCGGTAACTGG
>JBCDMA010000323.1:0-4322 GCA_038744645.1 Pseudomonadota bacterium
GTTTCTACATTGTCTTGACCGACGATCTTTGACGCTGCAGAAATAGCTTTTTCAGTAGCGACAGTTTCGTTAATAACTGCCGGGTAATGATTTTTGTATTCAATCGATGACTTAACATCAAAGGCAGTCGCGATATTGGTGGTAAGTTTTTCAAGTCGTCCGCGCAGAATGTCCCTGTCTTGTTCGTAAAAGTAACGCATTCCACCTTTTATCACTGCTTCTTCAGGTAGGACATTCCAAGTATCACCGCTGTGTATCTGCGTGACGCTAAGCACCGCTGCGTGTTGAGGGTCAATGCTACGCGAGACGATACTTTGCATGGCCGTTACTAGCTGGCTTGCAACGACGATTATATCTGTGCCTTGATGAGGCATGGCGGCATGCGCGCCTTTGCCTGAAAGGGTTATCTCAAACAGCTCAAATGCGCCCATAATGGAACCGCTGCATACTGCAAATTTCCCAGCCGGTAACTCCGGCCAATTGTGCATCCCATACACATAATCGACATCAAATTTTTCAAATAGACCATCTTCAATCATGGTCTTAGCACCGCGTTCATTCTCTTCAGCTGGCTGAAATATAAAATGTACAGTGCCATTGAACGTATCGGTTGCACTCAGTTGTTTTGCAGCACCAAGTAGCATCGCTGTGTGTCCATCGTGTCCACACGCATGCATTTTTCCCTGATGTCTGGACTTGTAGTCAAAGGTATTTAGCTCATTGATATGCAATGCGTCCATATCCGAACGCAACCCGATGCACGGACCTTCTCCGCGATAGAGCGAGCCGACTACACCGGTACCCGCAAGTCCAGTGGTGACTTCCAGGCCATATTCTCTAAGCTTGTTTGCAACCAATTCGCTGGTTCTAAACTCTTCATACGCGGTTTCAGGGTGCATATGAATGTCCCTGCGAATAGCAATAAACTCTTGTATATCCGTTTGGGAAATGGATTTAGTCATGTTTGCGTCTGAATGAGTCCGTTTAAGTAAGCTGTTGGGCAAAAAAGTGAATTGAGCATACACGGTTTACGTAGCCTTTGGCATAAAACCTAATATTGATTCGCTATAACATAGCAATAATTGCATTAGCCGAAATTTTTTCAATGATGCACGTATTGCGCTATCGTTATTTCTCGCTTGAATCTACAAAAGAATAACCATGTGAAAATGCGTAATCTATTCATTTCTAAGTCACTGTTAAATATGATGTTATTTAAAATAACCAGGTGGCTATTGCGTGAGTGATGATTTGTTTTCAAAGGCCTTTATCGGACTGCTTTGCGGCAGGGTTGTATCAACCTTCAACGGTTCTGTTTTAGCACTGGCAGTTGCATGGCATCTTTATCAAAACACTGGAAATGCATTTGACTTAGCGCTAGTCAGCCTCACACAAATCATCCCCATTTTGGCTTTGTTTTTGGTAACGGGATGGGTAGCGGATAACTACTCAAGACGCAATGTGATCATGCTGTCCACAGCGCTACAGGGCATTGCGATTATCATGATTGCTTACCTGATGAATACAGAGGTATTCAACAAGTGGTGGCTATTTTTTGCATTGCTATTTTTCAGTGTTGGCAGAGCATTTATTTCACCTGCCATACAATCCATCATTCCGAATATTGTATCCTCGCAAAACTTAAGCCGCGCTATTTCCATTTACAGTGTTTCCTGGAACGTTTCATTAGCAGCTGCGCCTTTTTTCGGTGGATTGTTACTTCTTTGGTTAGATTTGCAGGTGTATTGGCTGCTTGTCATCTCTTTGATGGTTTCACTAATTGCGTATAAATATTTGCCCGATATCAAGCTGGTCAGTAATAAAGATTTCTCAATGAGTGAGCTGTTTGGCGGGGTGGTTTACCTCAGACAGAACATGAATGTACTGGGCAGTCTGGCACTTGATTTGTTTATCGTCTTGTTTGGCAGTGTGCTTGTTTTGTTACCCGTGATTGTCACAGATATTCTCCAAAAAGGCCCGGAAACGTTGGGTGTGCTTAGAGCAATGCCAGCGATAGGGGCTAGCATCGTGGGTTTTTATCTGACCGCCCGGCGAAAATCATTGAGCAAACCCGGTAAATCATTATTTATAGCCCTGTTTATTTTTTCATTTTCCATCGTACTGGTTGGTGTCAGTCAAAACATTTATGTCTTAGCCATGGCATTACTCATCTACGGGGGTTCTGACATGATCAGCGTGGTTGTTCGCGGAGCGGTGGTACAAATTCTGACTCCGGATGAACTGCGCGGCCGCGTTAATTCACTCAATGCAATATTCATTGCATCATCGAATGAATTGGGTGACTTCAGAGCAGCAACACTGGCGACCTTTATCGGCCCAGTTAACAGTATTCTCATTGGTGGTGCAATGGCATTCGCGGTCACGGCAGGTGGGCTCGTTTTATTCAAGGAATTGTACCGCATGGACAGGCTGGTTAAGCGGGAGGAGTAGGCGGTGTTTTGCAGATGCCAAGCAAAGCGACGGGCACCATTTCTTTAATTTACTGACCCACCATTTTAGTCTTTAATAAAAATGGTAAACCACTGAAAGAGGAAATAGTCATGAGTTACACAGATGGATTTGTTGCTGCCGTCCCCGCAAATGGCAAAAGTGAATATTTGGAATTTGCCAAAAAAGCAGCAGTAATATTTAAAGATTTCGGCGCATTAACCGTCGTTGAAAATTGGGGTGACGATGTGCCTGAGGGAAAGGTCACTGATTTTCATCGAGCTGTTCAAGTAAAAGAAAATGAGATCGTGGTATTTTCCTGGATCACGTGGCCAGACAAAGCAACACGAGACGCCGGTTGGGAAAAAGTGATGTCTGATCCGAGGATGAATGATGAAAACAACGTTATGCCTTTTGACGGAAAACGTCTGATATACGGCGGCTTTGAAAACATTCTGGATGTGTAAAAGGGGAATAAAATGAAGTTTACGTCATAGGTTCGAACATGGCCAAACTGATGCCCCCATGTTAGTTGAATTCACTTTAGCCAGTGCGCCTATGATGATTTTATTCGCTGGCCAACATTTTAAATTGAGGTCAGCTGCTTCAATAAGCGTGCTCACTTATGACTTCTCATTGTAATTGAACACAATATTTATAAGTGTAATGCTAACACTTATAACGGTGTTAGAGTCTAGTACTGCCTAAACAGTACCATTGTATTTACGCGGTCAGTGACGGTCCAATAAGATGTAACTCATCAACAGAATGGAGGTTATATATGTTTAATCCAAACTTGCGCTCGTTGCACGCAAAAAGCCGCTTCGGCTGGGCAATACCATTTGTGAATTTCGCAGGAAAAGGGTTTTGTTTTAACCTCGGCGCGAGGCCAAGAACACCATGGGATTTTAATGCAAAAATTCACGACTTAATGTATTTCGCCAACGATTTACGTTTTAGCACAAAGACCCCTAACGACCCACTAGAACGCTCTCGACTAGAAAAAGCAGACTATATTTTTAGGCAGCTTAATCCACTGACAGAGACGACGTTCCCTGAAACTATTTACAAGAAAGTAGCAAAGCTCATCTTTACAGGCGATGATAAATCACAGTTCAAGCCCGGCGATAACTTTGTAAATGTTATCGATAACCCCGCGATATCACTCGAACGTGGCCACTTTATGATCCCCTGGTCAGAGATACCCGAAAGAGAGCAGGAGGAGATCGAAGAACAAGCGACATTTCGAGCCAAAGATATAGTTAAAGATGAAAGCCTAACCTATATCAGAGAAGAGTATGACTTATACACTCGAAAACGTTTTGCAAAAAAAGCAGGTACAAAAAACAGAAGGCTAGAATCAAACAGAGATAGGGATAATCGACTAGTCAAAGATATTGCACGTGAGCTCATGTTTAATTCGCGAGCTTCAGTGGATGTGCAACCTTGGCGGGAGTGGGCGGCCGAAAAGTTCGGTGACACTTGGGAGGTGGTCAGGAGGGTTTGATTTAATTTACTCTGTAATTCTTTGTTTTTACTAAATATTAATATTTGTATCAAACTAGCGGAAGCTTTTAAATATTTGAAGAAGATGTAATAGGACATCAAAGCTTCTCAAACACGCCATAACAGATATTGCTATGGAAAAAAATGTCATGGGGTATACACTATCGGATATTGCGTTGTCGAAAAACTGAAAAATAAACAAAAGAAATAGGCAATTAGCGAGTGTTACTGAAGCACAAAAAAGACAATACTATGTTAAGGAAAATAGCCATGAAACCTGTCCTACGACTCTTGCCCATACTACTTATCTCAATTGCCACTATACCGACGGCGATTGCCGAAACCGACACGCAAAAAACCATGCAAAA
>JBCDMA010000324.1:0-4312 GCA_038744645.1 Pseudomonadota bacterium
TACTTTTTAACAATTTCATTCTTAGATACGAAAAGTTGTTCCATGGCGAGCGCTGTCGCAATGTTCTTAACTTGTGACAAACCAACCCGTGTGACCGCTTGTTGCGTAGATTCAACTTTAACTGCACGACCAAGATAAGCGCTGTTGCTGATCTTTATCATGCGCGCACTGAGTGATGGGTCCTGACCAATAACGTCTGACATGCCATTGAGGTTGATATCAGGATCGTCGGCCGCTTTTCTCACTTTTAACGCGATCGCCGGTAAAGTGGGCAGTACCAATGTATCATTTTTAATTTTTTCGACAAGTATCGTGAGTAACGCGCTCTGTGTAGACATTTGAAGCCCTTATGTAAAATCGTTTGATCGCATAATCCATTATTTTACAAGGTCGAGAACATTCTCCATATCTCGCATTTTCGTTGAAGATAGATAGATTTGAGATATCGACTGGGCAGCGGCTACACTTTAAGTGCATCCTGATAAGGCGGCCAACCAAGCGGTTTACCTGCAAGTACATGCAAATGTATATGATAAACCGTTTGACCACCATCATTATTGCAATTCATTACCGTGCGATAACCATTTTCAGCGACGCCCAACTCAGCACACAATGTAGCAGCGGTACGATATAGATAACCCACAACTGCTTCATCTTCTTGTTCGATATCGTTTATCGTTGCAATGGCTTTTTTGGGAATAACTAAAAAATGAATGGGTGCTTGTGGGTTTATGTCCTTAAACGCCAATACTCTATCATCTTCATAAAGGATATCGGCAGGAATTTCTTTATTTATAATTTTTGTGAAAATTGTTTCGGACATAATTTCGTCTCCAAGCGCTAAAACTTTGACATAGTTATAAATTCTGTTTTCGGCCGTGCTTCAATTGCCTAGATTTATGAAAAAACAAACAACAAGAGAATCACACCGAGTATCAATCTGTAAATCACAAATGGCAGCATGCCGATGCGAGAAATCCAGCCTAAAAACAAGTAAATACAGGTATATGCGGCGACAAAAGAGAAACCTGCACCATACAAAAGCGCGTTCCAATCAACAGAGACTCCTTCTCCCACCAGATCCAATGTAGAAAAACTGCCAGCGGCAAGAATAATTGGAATGCTAAGCAAAAACGAAAACCTGGCGGCGGCTTCGCGATTTAGGCCAACCATAAGCCCGGCAGTCATCGTAATACCCGAGCGAGATGTACCTGGAATAATAGCGACCGCTTGAGCAATACCAATAATTATTGTTTCGCGTATACCAATATGAGAAAGGTCCTTTACCTGTTTTGCTTTGTAGTCGGCATACCAAAGTAAAAGGCCGAATACTATGGTTGTAATAGCAATGATCAATGCCGAGCGCGCGTACACTTCAATAAAGTCTTTCATTAAGAAACCAAACGCACCGGCGGGAATTGTACCTATAAGTACCCACCAAGCAAGTTTACTGTCCACTGATTGTTCAGAGGAAAACCCCTGTTTCACCCACGCAAGGAATAGACGAAGAATGTCTTCTCTAAAATAGATGACTACCGCCAATAAGCTGCCAACATGGACGGCAACATCAAATGCGAGGCCTTGATTGCTCCAGCCTAAAAGCTCTGCGGGTAAAATGAGATGAGCAGAGCTGGAAATGGGCAAAAATTCAGTCAATCCTTGGATGATTGCCAGGATAATAATTTCGTAAATCGTCATTTCTGTAGTGGTTGTGCTAGTTGAGGAATACAGGTTATAAACATATTAAAAACACCCTTGTTTATATGGATGGCGATGCATTAAGTGGGCCGCTTTCTGCGCAAAATGACACCAACGCTTTTCACATTTTGAATAATGTCTGGCTTGTGTAACGTCAGCGTTAATTGATCAACAGAAAAATGTTGAAAAATGCCATCACAAAGCCGTTGACCAAAACGCTCAAGCAGCAATGTGTCATTGTTTTGTGCAAGACGTTCAACTAGCGACACAATGGCGCCATAGTCAATGGTACTGTCCAGATTGTCATTGCTTCCCGCTGTGCTCAAATCTGCGAGAATTTCCAAGTCTATAATAACGCGCTGTGGTTTTTCGCGCTCATGATCATAGACGCCTATAACCGTCAAAATCTCAAGGTTTTTAATAAAAACAGTATCTTGCATGTAAATTTTGGCCTAAAAGAAATAGCCTGTGTGCTGGAAAATGGCAGTTTGGTCTAGTACTCTATTTAGGTAGTTTAACTAAATGCTTTTGCTATGTATATGATTAGCTGGATTGTTTTTTTCGCTGTCTTTGCCTACCTTTTAGGCTCGATATCCAGTGCTGTCCTGATTTGTAAACTCTTCAAAAAAGCGGATCCGCGTACGCAAGGATCATTAAACCCAGGCGCCACAAATGTACTTCGCATTGCAGGGAGACTACCTGCTTCTTTAGTGTTGATTGTCGATGTTTTGAAGGGCGCAATTCCAACATATTTGGCCTTTTGGTATGGGTTACCCGAGTGGATTCTAGGCCTGGTCGCTATCTGTGCATGCCTTGGACATATGTATCCCATTTTTTTTGGATTCAAAGGGGGAAAAGCGGTCGCTACAGCATTAGGCGCAATGATGCCGATTGGTTGGCCCATCGCAATAAGTTTGTTACTGACGTGGATTGTTGTTGCAAAAATTACGCACTATTCGTCAATGGCGGCGCTTGTGACTGTCATTGTCGCGCCAATAATCACCTATTTATATAAACCTAATTTCACGATTGCTGTTGCAATGCTAAGTGTCCTTATCATCGTTAAACACCGAGCCAATATCTATCGCTTGTTGAGCGGCAATGAAAATAGTTTCAAGAGCGATGATGACCATATCGACTAGGGTACTTACTCAAATGCTCATCTTTTTTGTTGGCGGGCATAACTTATCCAGTGGCCAACGCGGCATTACTTTTGCTGATTTGTCCGTTGACTCGCCAGCGACAAGGCGCATACAGCCAGCATAGGCGATCATCGCACCATTATCTGTGCAAAATTCAAAACTCGGATAGAAAATATCTATTTTATTTTGTTTTGCGAACACGCCCAATTGATTTCTCAAGTACCGATTCGCTGCCACGCCGCCTGCCAGTACGATGCGTTTTAACCCAGTCTGCTTCAATGCGCGTTTACACTTTATCAGCAGAGTATCAACAACCGCTTCTTCGAATGCCTTTGCGATATTTGCCTTGGTTTGATGCGTTTCATCCGATGCCCTTATCGTATTGGCGGCAAAGGTTTTGAGACCACTAAAACTAAAATCAAGCCCTGGTCTGTCAGTCATTGGACGCGGAAACTGATAGATCCCGGTGTGTCCCTGTTCTGCTAATTTGGCAAGCAATGGGCCGCCAGGATAGTCTAGCCCTAGAAGTTTTGCGGTTTTATCAAAAGCCTCACCCGCGGCATCATCGGCTGACTCTCCCAGAACCGTATAACTCCCAATACCATTCACTTCAACTAGCATTGAGTGACCGCCGGATACCAATAACGCTACAAAAGGAAAATCAGGTTTGGTTTCATCTAGCATCGGGGCTAACAGATGGCCTTCCATGTGATGTACTCCCACCATAGGTAAGTCCAACGCATAGGCTAACGCCTTAGCCATGGACGCACCTGCCAGTAAAGCGCCAATTAATCCTGGACCTCGCGTGTAAGCAATACCTGAGAGTCCTTGCTTTTCTACATTAGCAATAGATAGTGCCTCTTCAACCAAAGGAACAATCTTTCTGACATGATCACGAGAAGCCAGCTCGGGCACGACACCGCCGTAGTCAGCATGCGTTTTTACTTGGCTATATAGCTGATGAGAAAGCAGACCTTTCTCGCTATCAAAAATAGCAACGCCTGTTTCATCGCAAGATGTTTCTATCCCGAGCACTTTCAATATTGCTTGCCTCTACCCTTTGAACGATCCGAAAAAGTAATATTCGCGTCGTTTTACATATCTATGGTTATTATTATTTTTCAATATTACATGAAAAAACTATGGTTGATGCACTCTAATGAATACCTGATCTGGTTTGGCCATTTTTAAACTTCAATGCAAAAACAGTATTCTTTCATGGTTTAAACATTGATATTGCTGCGTTGACGATATCAATGCACTACATATCATTGAAAGCCAGTAAAAATACCTTTACATGGTGCTTTATAAGGAGTAGTATTCAGCACCATTTTTAAGACCGGGCAAACTTAGATAAGTCAGAAAATCCCGGACAAGCCAGTTTCTGAAGGTGATTATTTAATGCCAATCGTTAAAGTTAAAGACAACGAACCATTTGACGTAGCGTTGAGAAGATTCAAGCGCTCATGCGA
>JBCDMA010000325.1:0-4267 GCA_038744645.1 Pseudomonadota bacterium
CAAAAGCTAAGGAAACGTTGTTCTCTTTCTAAATATTCTGGCGTTTTAGCATTACAAGTAAAGGCAATGGCCAGTAAAACAATTTTGAAGAGTACCTTTTGCATGTTATTCATTCTCCTTAACATTCACACAAATCTCGTTGTTACATTCTAAGAATGCATTGCTTTTATTGCAATGTTTCGCAGCATTGCGCTGCGTTATTCTTGAAATGTTAGAAAGTGTGCAAAATCCTTGGAACCCTACATTGATGGTTTGATAAGCCCTATATTTCCCAAGTTCTGAATATGCGGGCACACATAGTTTTGGTCACAGTTGCTGTATTAGGCAGGGTCTGAGCAATAAGCACGTGTTCTTTTAACAGTGTTGATATCTTTTAGTTTCTCTGGATAGCTAAAGTAAAAACCTTGTATCGCATCGCAACCTATTTCAAATAGCGCGTCAACTTGCTCTCGTGTCTCGACGCCTTCGGCACACACTTGCAGATTTAGCTGTTTTGCCATGGTTATGATCGTTTGAGTGATTACGATGCTTTTTGGACCGCCACATAGATTATCTATGAATTGTTTGTCGACTTTTAGGGTATCTATGTCGATTTGTGTTAGGTAACTTAACGAAGAATATCCTGTGCCAAAGTCATCTAATGCTAGCGTGCATCCAAGTGAGCGCATTTTTTTGAAGAACGTATTGGCGATATCGAAGTTCTCCAAATATGTCGTTTCAGTCACTTCCAATTCTATGCTTTCTCCCTTAACGTTGTGAGTGCTTAGCATTTCGGCGATATAGCCTGCCAGGTTACCATTGTTAAGGTCATGCGCGGATAGATTCAGTGATACTTTAATATTGTTCGTATGGCCTGCAGTGATCTCTTCCATATCGATCATGACTTGTTTAATCAACCAACGCGTCAATCGATAGATCTTCCCGCTTTGCTCCGCTATAGGTATGAACTCTCCTGGATTGATATTCCCAAGTTGTGGATGTGTCCACCTCATCAACGCTTCATAGCCAATGACTTCAAATTGTTCGTCCACTTTCGCTTGATAGACCAAGTAAAACTCATCTTTCGAAAGTGAGTCATCAATTGCATTGGCGATTTCTAACCGGCGCTTTTTGTCAAGTTTCATGTGTGGAGCATAAATGGTGTAGTTTCGAGGACCACTTACCTTAGAAACATACAGAGCAACATCAGCATTACTAATGAGTTCAGTAATATCGTAATCCGCGCTGTCTGACGTTGCGATACCGATGTTGACATCGATTTTGAGCTCTAGATTTTCAATGAAAAAGGGCTTTATGAGGTTGCTTGCTAACCGTTGGGCAATTTCTTGTAATAGCACAACCTCGGGATTGTCGCTAAGCAGGACAATAAATTCGTCCCCACCCATTGAGGCTACTAGATCCTCTTTTCTCACTGCATCCTTTGTACGCAGTGCAAGCTCAGCAAGCAACTTGTCACCAAATGCATAGCCATACGTATCATTAATGAGTTTAAAGCCGTCTACATCAAAAAACATCACGGCGATATGGGTCTTTTGTCTCTTAGCTTTGTACAACGCTCTGGATATCGTTTCCATAAAATAATGGCGATTTGGCAACTTTGTGACATTATCGTAGCGTGCCAATCGATTCATATTTTCTTGAGCGTCAAGCAATTGCTCTGATTTTTCGCTATTTTTCCTTATTTCATCATTGATAGTATCCAATAAAGAATTGATATTGCTTGCAAGCTCGCTAATGCTGGGATCACTTTCGACGCTACACCTTGCATTATAGTCTCTGGTCTTTGTAACCATCTTGGTGAAATCAGAAAGCTTATGTATGGGTGTTAACCATCTTGTGACTAAGAAACCTGTGGCAGTACCAACCACCAAAAGAACAATAATTATTGGGTTCATTACTTCAGACGGGAGTGCTGGTAGATTGCTTGCGCCTGCTTGGCCCGCTATATACACCAACACAGTGCTTGCTAAAACAAACGCAAGCATGAGCGAGAGGATCTTAACTCTTATTGACATAGATGTATGAAAGTTAGGGAGATATACTACTGTTATCTGCTGAATCGATATGAAGTTGAGTAAAATCAACTGTTTGCATTAATGAAAAGGACAATATTAATGTGAAGTAATATTGCCATACATGGTTGCACCTTCATGAAGTCTTGATCTTTATAAACAAACTAAGATTCTGACTGCATTGATACGATTGAATTCAAAAAACTCTGTTTTCAGATTTCTATACATCCGCAAAATCGTAATCTAATCAGTTTAGTTTTTGTCATTTCAACCAGTCTAATGCTGCTCAATATGTCAAATTTGATAACAAGCTACGTTTTATAGTCATCAATCATTTTTTCCATCTCGTTGGAAACACTCTGTAAGTCAGAGGCATTTTGCCCAACGTTTCGAGCAACACAGACGTTTTCTTCGGCATGACTATTAATGCTTCTGACTCTATCGCAAATAGCATTAATCAGTGTCGTTTGCTCATGTGCAGATGTAAATATCGTTGACGTGATCTCATCGACACTAGACGTTTTTACCATTATTTCGCTGAGCACAACTTTTATATTGTTGGAATCTTCGACTGCGCGCTCCGCTTTTTGCATGCCCCTTTCTATGGCTGCTTCTGCCAATTGTGAACCTTTTTGCAATTCTTCAACGATACTTGAGATTTCGCTTGTGGAATTGCTAGTGCGCTCCGCGAGACCCCTTACTTCATCTGCTACGACAGCAAAACCTCTTCCTTGCTCTCCAGCTCTGGCAGCTTCAATTGCTGCATTTAATGCGAGCAAATTTGTTTGCTCTGCGACTGAATGAATGACATCTACCATAGAGGAGATATTGGTTGTTTTATCTCTCAGTTCGTTAATCGTCGAAGATAGTGTTTGAACTTCTTCAGCAAGTGCTTTAATGCTCTGCAAAGCCGTTTCAATTGACGTATTGCCATTACGTGAAGCACTTGCGGCCTCATTAATACTATCTGCCGCTGATTGCATTAATTCCACAATCTTTTGTGAATTTGACATCATAGAGTCAGTATCACTTACGATGGAGGTTACTTCTAACTGTTGCGTTTTCAGATTAGCCTCGCTTTGTTCAGACGATGCCATGGTTTCATTAGACGAGGACGAAATTTGATGACTGTACTCTTGAAAGCGCTTTAAGTCATTTTGGAAGATACCAAGAATATAGTTAATCTGCTCTGCTGCTTTTCCTAATGGATCATCACTGATTTTATTGACTCTAAGAGAAACGTTCTTTTCGGCGACAATGACATCAGTCGCAGTTGAAATTTGGTCAGATTGCCTTTTTGTGATTTGTAGCGTTCGAAACAGAAGCAGACTAAGCAAACTCGATACTATTAATATGACGAAGTAGAGCGTTAATGAGAAATAACTGTTTGATACCGCATCTGCAGATGCTTCAAGCACTTCATTGAGTATGTCGTCTTGTGTTGTTTTTAGAACATTGATTCGTTTTGTGCTGGCTTCAAACCATTGCTCTGGATTGACATTAAATCCAGAACGCTTGTTGTCTAGAAGGCTGCGATAACGAATGACTTCTTGATTTTCAGGGGAATCAAAAAACTGCTGAATCGCTGTTTTTGACTGACCAGTTGCATATAAATCTGCTGTTGTAAGATATTCGGTTTGTACCGTGGATAATTGTACGAAGCGAGTATAGAGCTGTTCATCAAAGCTATCTTTGCCAAAGCCATTGCTCAATACCGCGCGCTCGACCCCTGCTTGCTCTTTACCCATTGCAAAGTTGGACGTCGCCGTTAACAGCTGTTTAATGCGAGCGTCACTTGCATAGTTGGTTAACAACACGTTCATTTTGAGAATTTTAGCGTTATTACCAGTGTAATAAGCTAACGCATCAGACAGGCTGTAAGTTAGGCCGTCAATTTGTTGTCTTACACTGTCCAATCTTGCGAGCTCATTTTGAAGTGTGCCAAGCATATTGCTAACTTCTTCACTGAGCTCGTTTGTTTTCAAAAAGGTTTCAACGTTGGATATTGCTTGGTCTGTTAACGCTCGCTGTTTCGGTAATTGAATTGCAAAGTTAACTCCATTTGAGCCAATGAACCCAGCTGACATACCTCTCTCTTTTTGTAGCTCATGAACAAGTTGATTTGTGTTTAGAGCAAGTGCGACATGTCTGCTAAGTGAATTTACAGTAGTGATATTTTGAAACGCATTGATTGACGAAATTAAAAGCACGACAAGCAAAATACTCGCAGGCATCAAAATAAGATAATTGGCATA
>JBCDMA010000326.1:0-4265 GCA_038744645.1 Pseudomonadota bacterium
AAAACTGCAGACCCGTAAATGGCAAGACCAAAATGGCAACGATCGCTATACGACAGAAATCATAGCTGACCAAATGCAGATGCTGGGCGGCGGCATGCGAAATGATTCTGCTGGCGGCTATCAAGGCAATCAAAACATGGGCTATCAGCAGCCACCACAGTCGCAACCCAGTTATCAAAGTCCACCTCCCGGCGGTCAGCAAGCGCCGCAACAGAAGGCGCCACCGCAACAGGCACCAAAAATGTCTGAACCAAGCTTCGACTACGACGATGATATTCCGTTCTAGCGTTTACCTGAGATCTTTTATGTAAAGAAATATCGTTAAGCCCTTATTTGTGAGGGCTTTTTAGTACAACCTTATCGACTTTTGGGTTCCTCACAAATTATGGTTAAAAGCTGACAACTCTCTTCACTTTAGTCAGCTTGATAGCGTATTTTTCCGCCCACGACCGTCATCACAGTATTAGCTTTTAAGATATCTTCTGGCGCTGCTGACATGAAATCCGTATCAAAAATCGATAAATCCGCTTGTTTACCCACTTCTATTGTACCGCGATCGTTTTCTTGAAACGCACCGATGGCAGGCCAAAGGGTTAGCATTCGAAGCGCGTCTTCCCGGGTTACAGCTAATTCGGGATGCCAACCCTCGTCACTGGTGCCATCCAAGCGATTGCGTGTAATCGCGGCATAAAACTCGATGCGGGGGTCGCCCAACTCCACAGGCGCATCCGAACCAGCAATAATTTTTAGCCCTCTGTCTATCAATGACTGCCAAGGGTAGGAATACGCAAGACGCTCTAATCCCAGGCGATAAGGCGCGAAATTAAGATCACCTATGGCATGGCTTGGCTGCATCGATGGCATGACATTCATATTGACCATACGCTTTTGATCATCGATGGGAATAATTTGGGCATGTTCCAATCGCCAACGAATATCAGTCGTTTTCCATTCTTGTTTGGATGACTTGTCCCATGATTCTTGGTACCAGTTGAGCGTCTCATGTAGGGCTCTATCACCAATCACGTGCGTCATGATCTGGATCCCATGAATCAAAGCATCATCTAGAACCGGCATCAGCTCGTCTTTGGTGGTGCGATTCATAAACCCTCTGTGCTCAGCATCTGCATAGGGCTCAATTAGGGCTGCACCGCGTGAACCCAAGGTGCCATCAATGAAGACTTTGATACCACGTAAATCAAAAAAACCGTCTTCGCTACGCTCGACGCCGTTTTCTACTAGGAAATTTGCTTCCTTGATTGGAATGGCAATATACACGCGATGCGCCATCTGATTTTCTTGATGGAGTTGGCGCAACAGCGTTACTTCACGCCATTTCATGCCCGCGTCATGCGTTTGGGTCCAGCCCATTGAGGCATTTACTTGCATACCTCGCAGCAGGTTTTCCTTAATGTCTTGGTCAGTGTCCTCTGGAATAATATCCCTAAAAACATCCATTGCAGTTGCTAAGACATAGCCGGTCGGGTTGCCTTGCGAGTCGCGTTCAAATTTCCCACCTTGTGGATCAGACGTATCTTTTGTGATGCCAGCCAGAGCCAATGCTTTAGAATTGACAAGGGCAGATACGCCATCTGCTCTTGGCATGAATAAAGGCTTATTCTGCGTGAATGGGTCCACATCTGCAGCGGTTAAAAACCGTTTTTCATCGGTCCATTCACGTTCTATCCATCCACGTCCAAGCACCCAGTTGTTTTCAGGGACATTCGCTGCAAAAGCGTCTATTTTATCGACAGTTTCCGCCAATGTTGGGATACCAAAAAGGCTAAGCGTGCGCGTTCGTCTCCCTACGCCTTCTAAATGCTGGTGTCCGTCAGTAAATCCTGGGTAGACATATGCATTACTTAAGTCTTGGGTGTTTTTTGCTCCGCATTTCCAATTTTTGGCTTGTTCATTGCTGCCGACAAACACAATTCTGTCATCCTTAATGGCCAGTGCTTCAGCGCGCCAGTTTGTGTCATCTGCGGTATATATGGCGGTGTTATAGAGCAGTAGGTCTGACGAAGGGCATGTTATTTCCGATTGAAGATTGTTTGTATTGGTGCAGCCTAAAATAAGCTTGAGAAAGAGCAGGGTACTAATGATTTTAAAGAAAGCAGCGCTTTTGTGTTTGTTGGGTAATTTGCATGCGCCTCTAACGTAATAACAGAGGCTGAGATAGCGCCTCCTATGTCTGGAAATACCATTTGGTGTGAATGTGCACATCATCGTTTGATAAAATTTCTGCAGCGGTTTTCCAACTATAGTGATCATGTTGAGATGTTGGAAGTTTTTCAAGACGTTAGATGAAACGCCGTTGGGTATAATCGCTGCGTCACGAAATAAAACGCCTTGCATAAATGCAAGGCGTGTTGCGATGCTTCAGTAAATAATTTGTCAGCTAAAGTACTGTTCGGTAACGACTTTATCGGGGTTGTAGGTTTCTACGATGGAACGTTCGGATAAAACGGTAACGAAATAAATCTTTTTGAGTCCGTCGGGTCGATCTTTTGCTATTTTTACGGACCGACCTCTGCATTTTTCGATAAGGTTATCGATGAGTTCTTTTGCGTCTTTGTTTTCAATTCTTGAATTATTATTATTTTGAATTACGTACATGACAGTGTCCAATTCCTACATACGATAGAAGTATGATACAAAGATTTAACAAAGGTTCAACGCGATTGAAAACTTTTTTAAACATTCACAGAGTTAGGTGGGTATACAAAATGATTTTCCGCTCATCCTAATCGCTCTCAGATTCGAGAAACTGTTATAAGTCAGAGGGCTATCAGCTCCCTAGCGCGATTGTTTTATCGTTAAAACGTTTTGCGAATTTCCTAAAAGTTTTAGCATCCGCAGTTATGTTATAGTGCACTTATAAATTATTTAAATATTCCCGTGTCTTTTCCATCTAAACTGATGGTGTTTTTTTCTTGCCAATACTCCTGAATGCCTTCTTTACCTTTTTTGTCAGCCCATTTCTCAAGTACTGGTCTGTCACTCACAAAGTCATAAAACGGGACGGCAAAACCGCAAGATGTCTGAATCATATTTAAGTTAACTTCAAATATCTGGCGCGCACCGGTGTATTCCTTAAAGTGCCTAAAGTATTCAGACCAGTTTTCATCTCTTCGATATATCGCTCGTGCTTGCCCATATAGCCTTAAGATAAGCGGCTGCTTTTCGAATGAACAAAACATAATTGTCATTCTATCATTCTCAAGCACATGCGCTGCGGTTTCATTTCCGCTGCCCGTAAGGTTGAGCCAAATGATCGTTGAGTTATCAATCACTTTTAAGCTATCCATTCCCTTTGGAGACACGTTAATCAATCCTTCACTCGCGGCAGTACCTACGAAAAAAACATGTTGTTTTTCAATGAACTCAATATGCTTGTCAGTCAGTGCATCAAATTTTTCAGCCATGGTGTTTGCTCTAGAATTGAATAATTTTCTTAGATACTTCAATATCGTAGCAGAAAAGGCGCAAGTTGCTTTGGATTTTTCGTATCCTATCGTTTTGGTAAAACAAAACTTCCCGCGAGCGACGCTCATTGTTGAATCAGCAGCTCTTATCAACGCAATGACTTGGATTCAATAACAGCGAACACTCAATGAAATTAATGATATAGTCGCTTGACCTCTTTATATGAGCTGCATTTTGCAAACTACTACTCATCCTATGTACTGCGTTTTTCATAGCTAGTTTCCGACCATGCTTTGCAACGCTTGCAGCGCTTTTTCAGCGTTATCTTGTTGCACAAAGATGTGGTCGTGATAATAGCCGGCAAACACGTTTGCGCTAATTCCCTCGCTAGCAAGCCTATTAGAAAAAGCAGCGGTAAGCCCGACGGCATCCAAACTAGAGTGGATCTTTAATGTGATGCACTTAAATACAGATTCATAAGGTAACCCAGCTTTTTCTGCGGATGCTTTTGGAACGACCAGCGTCATGCCTTCCTCTTCACAAAACATAGCGATGGGTTGCAGGTGGCTTAGGTCGCCATATGTTGCATTAGCAATAGAGATAAAGACAAACTCACCTTCTATAAGTGTTGGTTGCATTGATTTTAGCAAGCGTTCTAGGTTGGTTTCGCCGACCATTCTTTCTCCATAGATTTGATATACGCGCTCAATTTTAGACCAAAAACACCAATTTGGATGATCGAAAAACGCTCCAATTCAACGAAAAGTTAATTCGTTTTAGGCCGATTTCGTGTTGTCAATATTTTTAATATGAACATGCAATCAACGTAAACTCGTGTA
>JBCDMA010000327.1:0-4244 GCA_038744645.1 Pseudomonadota bacterium
ACGCAAACTGAGTCAAGTTGCCTCTGACTGGAATGCGCTAAAATCGTCTGTCTATGCAGGTAACAATATCTCTGGGCAAGAAGCATTTACCCGTCACAGTCAACTCATTAAGGACTTAGGCCTATTGCTGAAGGCGACACTGAGCACATATGGCCTCTCAAACGATCCAGAGCCTGCGAGTCATAGCTTGGTAATTGCCAACTTAAGTGACTTGCCTCGCTTAACAAACTCACTTGGCAAAATAAGGGGTGCGGGTGCAGGTGCATTGTCAGGTACTGAAATTACAGGTGTTCAACAAAGTAAAATTGAAGCACTGCTGACGCTAACTGCAACGCCACTGTCAGATTACGCTGTCAACATGAATTTTGCTGCCAGTTCAGATGGGCGTTTTGAAAATGCAGCGAAAGCGGCAACAGATATAGAAACCCGCATTAACGCAATGAATGAATTGACGCGTAGAGAGATCATTTATAAGAGCGTACCTGAATATAATGCGAATCGTTTTTTCGACGATTTCTCAGCGGTTATTGGCGAGCTTTACAGTCAAAACGAGACAAATATCAACAGTCTTGAAACGGTTATCAATGAGCGCATTGCCAATATACAGGCGGAAAGAACCAAGACGTTAAGCGTTATTACGGCGGTACTTGTAATCAGCGGCATCATCGCTTTCCTCTTTGTTCGCTCGCTGCAATCTTCAACGTCAAAATTGGTTCGCAGTTTCAACAGAATCTCAGACGGCGACTACGACATCGATTTTAATACAAAGCGCAAGGACGAAATGGGTGTTTTAGAAAGTGAGCTTGCGGAGCTTACGGAACAACTGAAAGCATCCGCAGGTATTGCACTCGAAGCTGAACGTGTCAAGCAGGCATTAGATAGCGGATCTGCGTGCTTTATGATGGCAAATCAAAACAGAGAAATCGTTTATGTGAACGAAGCCAGTCATGAGATGTTTAAAACCTGTGAAGCTGAGATCCGTGAAACGCTTCCACAGTTCTATGCAGACAAAATGATTGGTTCTGATGCGAAGAATTTGCATTCAGACGCTGTGCACTTTCAATCTGTGCTAGATGGGTTGAATGGTCCTCAGGAATTGAATCTAGAGCTGGGTCCTAGATCATTTAAGTTAATGCTCAATCCAATTCAAGATGCTCAAGGTAACAATTTGGGTGTGAGTATTGAATGGCATGATATGACCGAAATATTCAAAGAAGAACGTCGAGTTTCTCGTATTCTCCAAGCCCTAGATGCCGCCAGTACCAATGTGATGATCGCAAACGCGGATGGCGATGTGATTTACATGAACGAAGCGGTTGAAGGTATGTTTAAAGTTGCCGAAAGTGACATAAGAACACTACTGCCTGATTTTAGAGCAGATAAGGTCTTGAACCGTAACATTGACCAATTCCATAAGAATCCAAGTCACCAGAAAGGTATCTTGAGCAGGATTGAAGGCAAGTTTGAGTCTCAAATTCGCATTGCAAATAGGATTTTTGATGCTGTGATCAGTCCAATTACTGACAAAGACGGCGAAAGAATCGGCTACTTTGTAGAGTGGAATGATAGAACAGTTGAAATTGAAGCTGAAAAAGACATCGCTGAATTGGTTAAGGCAAGCACGCAAGGTCAATTCAGCAAACGCGTATCCGAAGAAGGAAAAGAGGGATTCCTATTAACGCTGGCGCAAGGACTTAATCAGTTGATGGAAACCACGGATAAAGGCTTAAGCGATGTTTCGAATATCCTAATGGCGATTTCCGAAGGTGACCTTACCAAGCGCATTGACGAGCCTTATGAAGGTACGTTTGACGACCTTAAAAACTTCAGTAACACCACCAATACTAACTTGGTGAGAGTTATCAGCAAAATTCGAGAAGCCAGCGATACGATAAGCAACGCATCGTCTGAAATTGCACAAGGTAATGCCGATCTTTCAACCCGCACAGAACAACAAGCAGCAAGCTTGCAAGAAACAGCGTCTAGCATGGAAGAATTGACCAGTACTGTTCGATTAAATGCAGAAAACGCCAATCAGGCGAATGGTTTGGCCGCACAGGCATCTTCGGTCGCTACTAATGGTGGTGAGTTAATTAAAGAAGTGGTACAGACGATGTCATCTATCAATGATTCGGCGCAGAAAATTGCAGATATCATTGGCGTCATCGATGGCATTGCATTCCAAACAAATATCCTTGCGCTAAACGCGGCGGTGGAAGCTGCACGTGCAGGTGAACAAGGACGTGGGTTTGCAGTCGTTGCATCAGAAGTAAGAACGCTGGCCCAGCGGTCTGCAAATGCCGCTAAAGATATCAAAGATTTGATTTCTGATTCTGTAACAAAAGTGCAAAGCGGTAACGAGCTGGTATCTAAATCTGGTGAGACGATGCAAGAAATCGTTGTGTCAATTCAGCGTGTGAATGACATCATGAGCGAGATTGCAGCCGCATCTGCTGAGCAGGCTAGCGGTATCGATGAGGTCAGCAAAGCAGTGACGCAAATGGATGAGATGACACAGCAAAATGCGGCCTTGGTTGAAGAAGCTGCAGCGGCTGCTGAGAGCATGCGACATCAAGCGTCGGATCTCAATCAACGCGTGGGCACCTTCAAGCTTTCATCTGAAGACGTAAAGACATTGGTTAGCGACAATAAGCCAGAAAGTTTAGTGGGTGATTATAAAGAGAAGCGCTCAATTGGTACGACGATAGACGCAGTCAAATCTGACGCCAAGTCTACCTCGGAGCCGAGCCTTGCTTCGATACCTTCGCTTTCAGAAGAAGATCAGTGGGAAAGCTTCTAAGCCATGTCCACTGCGGTCGGTGAAAAGAAAGAGTTTAACTACAGCGCAAGTGACTTTGAGGCAGTTCGCAGCAAACTAAAGAGTATTGCGGGCATTAACTTAGTCGATAGCAAAGATAGTATGGTATACAGCCGGCTTGCCCGGCGTATCCGCAAGTTAAATCTCAGTAATTTCACAGAGTATCTCAACTATGTGGATAAGCACGCGGAAGAACACGAAGAATTCGTCAATGCATTGACCACAAATTTGACTTCGTTTTTTCGAGAAAAACATCACTTTGAGTTTTTAAAAACGTATTTACAGGAAAAAAACGGGCCCGTGAAAATTTGGTGCTCTGCGTCATCGACTGGAGAAGAACCCTACTCAATAGCAATGACGGCGGTGAATGCGTTTAACTCATTTAAAAATCCAGTATCCATCGTTGCATCTGATATTGACAGCAACGTATTGGATACCGCTTCGAAAGGCGTATATCAGCTTAAGAATTTAGATGACTTACAAGCTAGCGTTAAGAAACGGTTTTTTCAGCGCGGCACAGGCAGTAACTCAGGTTTGGCCCGGGTTGTTCCAGAGTTGAGAAAAATGATTGATTTTCGCAAGTTGAACTTAATGGACAACCAATTTGATTTGTCGACCGATTTTGATGTGGTTTTCTGTCGCAATGTGATGATTTATTTCGATAAAAAAACACAAGCAGATATTCTACGAAAAATACTTCGTCACGTGAAAAGAGACGGCGTTTACATTGCCGGACATTCTGAAAACTTCTCACACGTAGCTGAGTTGTTGGCGCCACAAGGGCAAACGATTTATAAAATTAAGGGACGATAAATGAGCGTAGTTGCTGAAGAGTTTCTGGCGCCAAATTTATACTATGACAAGCATTTTAAGATGGATGCAGTGAAAATACTGCCCGGCGAATTTTACGTGACGACGGAGAACAGACTCATTGTCACTGTGCTTGGATCATGCATATCAGTTTGCCTAAGAGATACTAAGTCACGTATTGCGGGCATGAACCATTTTCTATTGCCCGTTAATAGAGATATAGAAGGCGTAGGCGCCGATTCAGCGCGCTACGGCGTATATGCGATGGAAGTGCTGATCAACCACATGCTAAAACTCGGTGTATCTAGACATCGCTTAGAAGCTAAAATCTTCGGTGGCGGAAACGTGCTTAAACAGCTTACTGGTTCAAATGTGGGTGAGCAAAACGCGGCGTTTGTCATTGAGTATCTGCAAACTGAAAACATTCCAGTAACCGCAAAAGACTTATTAGGCGACTATCCTAGAAAAGTCTATTTCTTTCCAATGACGGGAGAGGTAAAAGTCAGAAAACTTAAAAGCTTGCACAACACAACGATACTTGATCGTGAAAGTGAATACCGAGTCAAGATCAATCAACAGCCAACATCTGGTGATGTTGACCTTTTTGACTGAGTAA
>JBCDMA010000328.1:0-4233 GCA_038744645.1 Pseudomonadota bacterium
ACAAGTGTGTTTATTGTTCATGCATAATTTCAAACGGTTGTTCTGACAAGAGCTCTCTGAAGTCACTTGGTGACACCGCTTTACTATAAACAAAGCCTTGAATTTGGTCACAATGAAAAGCCTTTAACATTTGCAGCGTTTCACTGTCTTCAATGCCTTCTGCAACAACCTTGAAATCCATATCATGGCAGCATTCGACAAGTTTTCTCACCAGAATCTGTTTTTTATCAGACGTTAACATGTTGTTAGTTAGGCATCGGTCAAGCTTAAGAATGTCCAGCGGTAAATCAGCCAAATAGTTGAATGCCGTCTCTCCCGCTCCAAAGTCATCAATGCTGATACTAAAACCTAGCCGCTTAATTTCTTGCAGTAGCGGCACTACGTAGTCCACGTCCTGAGCAATACAGGTTTCTGTTATTTCCAATTCAATTTGCCCCGGGGCGATTTCTGCTTTAAGTGTTGCATCCAGCAAGTTATTGATGAAATCAATTTCATAGAGCTGTTTGGATGACACATTAATCGATATGCTTTTTAGTAGGGTGTGTTCTTTCAATAGATTCGCAGCTAACGCGATTCCATTGGATAATACCCAATTCCCCAATTCGTTTATTTGTCCATCAATTTCCGCCAATCGAATAAATTCATCGGGCGGCAGCCAACCAAGGGTCGAATGATGCCAGCGAAGCAGGATTTCCGCGTTTTCAATAAGGCCGGATGACACTGACACTTTTGGCTGAATATCGAAACTGAACCTTCCTTCGTTAAGCTGAGTTCGTATAGTACTGCGGATAAGCCGATCTCTGGCCAGTTGCTCGGAAAATTCGCGATTGATAACAAGTATGGGTTCAAGTGGACTGGTTGATTGGACTGTTCGTTTTAATTCCTCTAATACAAGATTGATCTTCGAAGTTTCCTTCTGGATCACACGATAGACAATACGAATATCAGCATTGACGTCGTGATGACTGCGCTGCGCATCGAATATCACTTGCGCCCTTACCCAGGTAAGCAGCGTTTTAAGAGATTCGTGATCCGCCACGGGGAATGCAAAAGCAACAAGACCAGGCGCATAGCAATGTGAGATACATTCAGTGGAGAGGTAGCGCTGCGTATTGGAGATGAGCCCACACTGCACACTCAGGCAGCCTTCCTCACCCAACACTTCGAAAAGATCGCTCAAATTTGACATTTGCAGCATGCATACTGCCATTCGCTTTTTTGATTCAATACTATGTACTAATGAGCATTCAAATTCGTGCTGCTCCATCGACGGCGACATTGCATTTGCTTTTTGATGCCAACTGGTGTTTGTTGTTTTGTGATAGTGAGCAAAAGCGTCGTTAATCGCGTTGATAACACTGTCTTCTGCCCACGGTTTTTTGATGAATTTAAGTGCCTTTTCATCGCTCATCAAGTCAACGACTTTTTCATAATCGGCCTGTCCGCTCAATAACATTGACACGGTACTAGGGTGTCTTGACGAAACATTCGCGATGAGCTCCGCACCGTTTTCCCTCGGCATTTTATAGTCTGTTAACATCACTTGAATGGGGTTTTCATCCAATATGTCATACGCCTCTTGCGCTGATTGTGCAGTGAAGATATTGAACGGTTGATTCCTCAAGGAACGCTTCAAGGCAGATAAAATCGACTTTTCATCGTCTACAAGTAATACGTTTTTCATACATGTCTCCTTGTGCAACTTAGAAAGACCAACGCGCTTCGATTCGAAACCTGTTGCTTGTAACTTTAGGTCCTTCGAGGCTGTCCAAGTGACTAAAACGTGCGCCAATCCATGTAGACTTATTCAGTTTGTAACGCACCCTCATATCCCAACCAGAGAAGTTTGTCGTCAATTTTGCGGCGCGAGCGTTTTGCCCGAATTCGCGGATAACAGCATTTCTCTCGACATGACTATAACCAAATTGAGTAAGCCAGTTGCCCGCTTGTTTGAGGTTGCCATGTCTCAATTCAGTAGTGATTGAAAAGTTCTCACCATCATCTCTTTGACTATCAATAGCCAAGCCAGTATCCACACCTAATTGCCAATCACCGCGCTTTATAGAAGATGACAGTCGCATTGATTTGTGATCAATATCAGTATCTCGAGTCGCAAATTCCGCTTCCCCTTGCCCATTAAAAAAGGCGATCCATGGCGCGATATTCAGTGTGTAATTATTTGTCTTTTTCGTGAAGTGATACTGCGCCAAATACATTTGACCGATTGTGCCTGATTGACCATCTAGCGGCATTAGGACACCAGCATTGAATTTATGACCTTTTGCGATTTGGTGTTTAAGTGATACACCGATTGGATGAAGGTTGCGGTCCCAAAACGTATCGGTAACGTTATAAAGATACCATGGCTGTTTACCTAACCTTAGCTGTGTTTGAGGCGATGCATATTGAACAAAAGCACGTTCGACAAAGACATCATTGTCGGGTTGTGGCTGTTCAGTGAACTTATATATCGTTATCGCCGGTACGTTTTGCTTGTTTTTTAGCCCGGTACTTGCTCGTAATACAGACGTCCAGCGCGCAGACCAGGTTGTATTGATACCCACTCGCGCAATTAGTCGCATCCTTTCTCTATCCGCTTGATTGGAGAGACGCGTTTCATTTTCATAACGGAGTAACGCATGCCCGTTAAATTTACTTTTTATTTCGTTTGCATGTACAAAATTGTTTATTCCAATCGATGAAAATGTCACCCAAATAAAAACTAAAATAATTGAATATTGCTTCATTGTGTTTCTCCTACAACTTAAACACTGAAATCGCATTATACACATAATGTCATAAATGTCACATAAAATATAAATGTCGTTATTTATTTTAATGTCACTATTGTAATTAATGACGTATTAGGGTATCTTTTCAAACCATCAAATGAATTAAACCCATGAGGTCCATTGTGTCATCCAGCGATTTAAAGTCTTTCACATCAGGAGAAATTGCCAAGTTTTGTGGAGTTACTTTGCGCACGGTTATCCGCTGGATTGAAGGAGGCAAACTCAAGGGATACAAGTTACCTGGCCGTGGTAATAATCGTGTATTGCAAGAAGACTTTCTGCGCTTTTTGAAAGAACACAACATGCCAATCCCTGATGCACTAAAGCAGCAAGAGCACCCTACCGTGCTTATCGTTGATGATGAGCTATCAATGGCAAAAGCGATTCAGCGCGTGGCAAGACGAGCAGGTCTTCGCAGCATTATTGCAAATGATGGTTTTCAGGCGGGAATGTTATTGACAGAACACCAACCTGAACTCATGACACTCGATTTAAGCATGCCTGGACTGGATGGGTTTGAAGTCATCAAGCACACAAGAGCAAATTCGGCTTTCGACAAGGTAAAAATCGTCGTTATATCCGCATTGCCAGAAGAAAAATTGAAGGAAGCGTTAGCATCGGGTGCAAACTACGCTTTCCCTAAACCATTTGAGCAACATGAACTTTTAGCGTTCTTTGAGTCCTTTATCGAATAGGCTCAATTCCACAGTTTATAACTGGAGTAAATATTATGAAGTCAGTAGTTAGTACTTTATTGTTGTTATTTATCTTTACTTTCAACAGCTATGCAGAAACATTGACCTTTGGGGTCGTACCGCAACAGTCGGCAAAGAAGTTAGCGCAATCATGGTCTCCCATGCTGGCGTATCTCAGCGCAAAATCAGGCGTACAACTGGAATTTGCTACGGCCAAGGATATTCCTACTTTTGAAAAGAGGCTGGCCAACGGAGAGTACGATATTGCGTACATGAATCCGTATCACTTTGTCGTATTTAGTGAAAGTGCAGGCTATCAAGCACTTGCCAAGCAGCTAAACAAAAGTATTTATGGCATTATCGTGGTCCCTAAAGATAGCGATATTCAATCGCTTTCTGACCTAAAAGACAAGACACTTGCATTTCCAGCACCTGCTGCATTTGCTGCCACCATTATTCCACAAGCCAGTTTGCAAGATGCAGGTATCGATATATCTAGCCAATATGTGTCATCGCATGACTCAGTTTACCTCAACGTGCAAAGAGGCATTTTTCCTGCTGGCGGCGGTGTTGTGCGCACGTTAAACGCAACAAGACCCGAGGTCAAAGAACAGCTTCGCGTACTTTGGAAGAGTCCCGGATTTACTTCACATGCAATCGCAACTAACGCAAACGTGAGTAACTCAACGAGAGCTGCCTTGTTAGAAGCAATGCTCAATGCCAATGCTGATCCAGTGGCTGAATCT
>JBCDMA010000329.1:0-4192 GCA_038744645.1 Pseudomonadota bacterium
ATCAAAAGTGCCATTTCATATTGATCACTCGAACCCTTCCTTACCCATCAATTACAAATTTCCAAAAATCGATACTTGCAAAATAAAAGTAATTGATTATATTTACTTGCATTATGCAAGTGAAATTGATTTGCAAAGCAATCCAGAATGAGTCAACTCGGAAGTGAAATGAATCATCTACACAAATATCAAGGTGCATGGGCAGTAGTGACCGGCGCAAGTGACGGGATCGGAGAAGCCTTTGTGCATAAATTGGCCGAAAACGATATAAACGTGGTGCTAGTTGCCAGAAGAAAGATGGAACTCGAAAAGGTAGCCTCAACGATCAGCACACAGCATCGAATAACCGTTAAGATTATTGTTGCTGACCTCTCAACGGAATCAGGGATCCTGGACGTACTGACACAAACCAATGATTTAGATGTTGGTTTATATGTTGGAGCAGCGGGTTTTGGCACCTCTGGTGAGTTTGTCAACACGTCAATCGAACAAGAGCTCAACATGATAGATGTTAACTGCAAAGCGATTGTCCATCATTCCCAAGCCTTTGCTCAGCGTTTTAAATCGCGAGGATGTGGAGTCATCATTTTACTCTCATCGCTTTTGGCGTTCCAAGGTGCGCCGAGAGCAGCCAACTATGCTGCAACTAAGGCATTTATTCAGACGTTTGCAGAAGGGCTGCACGTCGAGCTTGCGCCTCACAATATAGATGTGTTGTCAGTGGCACCGGGGCCTGTAAAAAGTGGATTCGCCACCCGCGCAGATATGAACATGCTCAATGCAGATACACCTAATGTTGTTGCGCGACGAGCGCTTGATAGACTCGGCAAATGCTTTACTACAAGGCCAGGCTTTTTAGGCAAACTACTGGGGTATAGTCTTAGTTTGACGCCGCGATGGGGACGGATTCAAATCATGACACGCGTAATGGCAGGAATGACAAGCCGCAATATCAGCGAAGATGAGCCCAATGAAGCTAAATAGTTGTTTACCATTTACTACTATTCTATCAATCATGTTTTTGATTACGAGCTGTTACTCATATAACTACACTGGTAGCGATATGCCGTTTGCTTTTGAAACCGTTACACCACTTAAGGAAAAACCTAAAGTGGCAGTTGTGCTAGGGAGCGGCGGACCAAGAGGGTACGCTCACATTGGTATACTTAAAGTGCTAGAAGAGCATAAAGTTGATATTGACTTAATGGTGGGCTCAAGCGTGGGTGCTCTGATTGGTGCTTTTTGGGCCGCAGGGTTTACCGCTGAAGAAATATCTGTGTTATCAAAGCGAGGTGGTCCTTTAACGTTATTTGATTTAACCCCTTTTGCAAAAGAAGGATGGATTAAAGGTCAAAAACTGCAGAACTACGTGAATAATGGCGTTCAACAAATGAACTTAGAAGAGTTTTCCAGGCCATTAATTGTCGTAGCAACACGACAAAATGATCTACAGCCCGTTTTCTTTAACTCCGGAAATACTGGTGTTGCGGTTCGAGCATCCAGTGCAGTAAAAGACATTATTTCCCCTGTTGGAATTAATGGCGTCACCTACATTGATGGGGATGAATCGTTGCCCGTTGCGGTGGAAGCTGCAAAACAAGCGGGCGCTGACTTTGTGATCGCCATAGATGTGTCTGCAGATCCAAGTGATGCACCAGAGAATACGTCCGAAAAGCGACTAAATCGCGAGAAGGAAAGACGGCGTAGAATCGAGCCTCAACTCAATCTTGCTGATTTTGTCATGAGGCCACCTGTCGGCTACAGCGCGGGCCCGTGGCGAAGTTACTTCATCGAATCTGAAAACATTGGGGAGCTATACGCAAGAGAAAAGATAGACGAGCTTCTAGCAAAATTAGATGCTATCCAAGTTTTGTGATTTTGTATCCATTAACGGGCACAGCCTCTTAGTATTTTATTCAAGCTCTAGATTAATGAAAAGAACAGGCATCAAAAGCACCGATTTGACTGATTGTAGTTGAGGCTACCATCAAGGTTTTAACGTATAGAAAAATATAAATTATTTTTGGTGGTGGCAAACTTTCCGTGTTATTGAGAAATACAGCTAGGTAAAATGCAGCTTTCCTCAGTAAGGTTCTCCTATGAGCATCGGCTCCATAGCGAACTGTTGAATTGCAATCTATGACGGAAAAATTCCTTTAATCCCATTCTTTAATATTTTGATTAGGATAAACCATAAAGACCGATTTATGAACGTATTAGCAATGACAGGTGACATGCGATGATCAACAAAGAAAACTATAAGCTCTTTTTTAAGATAAGCGCCATACTGACTGCCATTATTATGATTGTCGCTTATTTCGTTGAACTTGAAACGCTAGCTATTATATCAGCCCTCCTATGTATGATGTGTATCAACGGCCATGCCAATAGCTGAGCGCCATGGCTTTTAATGTTTATCGTTAAAAGAGGTCAAGGCCTAAAACGTTTCATTTAAACAAAAACGTGAACACAACCTAATTCACACTGTGTTGCGATAGATACCATATACGTGCACATCTTTTTAACTTTTACATTCGTATGTTTAATATCGGTATCTTCAAATCTGCATGAGAAATGGATCAAAACAAAGATGAGTTTTCCGCTTTTGCTTTAAGTGTTGCTGAAAAGATAGTGCCGCAAAAACGGCGGACGCTGATTTCAACGACCAATCCTCAATCCAAACTGTTATTAGATTTATATCACTTCGGCTTTTCTATTTGTTCGCACAAGGTAAGAGCTGTACTTGCTGAGTTGGGATTGAGTTGGCGTTCGCTTGAACTTGACCCAAGGTTACACGAAAACTACAACCCTGATTACGTTAGACTTCGCTTAATGTCTTCCCAAGCAAAAAATAGTAAAGCCGCAAATGGCTGGGAAGGTGGCTCTTCGGTTACCGAATCTGGATTCGATGCACTGGTAGTGCCGACGCTCGTTGATTATCAGCACCATGAGGTGTTGGCAGATTCGCTGCAAATATGTTTACACCTAGCACGCAAACACACTGAAAAATTAACTCTGCTTCCGGCGACCTTGGAAGATGAAATTTTATCTCAGCTTGAGATTGTGGACCGCACGGCGCATGTGGCACTTCTTTACGGAGCAAACCCAAATGGCGATGGTCGCTCCTATTTGTTTCGTAATCTGTTTAAAGGTGAGCACGTCAAAAAGGCAGAAGCGGCAAAACAGGCGTGGGATCCAATTATAGGTGAGAGCGAAAAGCTTGATGCTGTCTATCATGCAAAAGTATCAAAAGAGCTGGCCGGTCGAGACTTTGTCGCATCTGAAGAAAAAATGCGAGAGACCATTCATGCAGTGTCAAAGCAGTTAGTCGATTTTTCTCTGACGCTTCACAAAAAAGACGGAAAATGGATCTGCGGCGATGCATTTACAATTGCTGACATATTTTGGGGTGTGAGCCTTTTTAGATTGGAGTTTTTGGGTTACGAATGGATGTATCGAAACAACGCTGAGTTGAAAAATATCAGCACTTTTGCCGATGAAATGTTTAAACGGGAAGCATTCAAAAAAGCTGTCTGTGAATGGCCAAGTCACCCATGGTCTAATCCTGCATCAAAGTGGTTACCAAAGCCTTCCCTAAGCGACCGGATAATAGGTTTGGGATCTAAAGTATCCGGTGAAATTGAGTTAAATTGAAACCGATTCTCATTTGTGCTGTAGTTATGAAAAATCAATCAAAAAAAGTAAGAGCATCCCTGGTTTTTCATGAGCAAATCTGTGTTAGTCGAGACATTTATGGCACACAAAAAGGACTTGATAAGATTTCTGTCCTATAAACTTGGCTCTGACGCTATGGCGAATGACTTTGCACACGATGTGTATTTAAAAATTCAGGCATTGCCATGTGATGAAACGATTAAAGATCCAAGAGCACTTATATTTAAAGCGGCAAAGAATTTGGTATTTGACCATATTCGAAAAGAAAAACGACAATCTGAGATCCGTGAATCTGTCAATGGCATTGCATGGATTGATTCTGATGAACTCGAACCAATAAGGTACGCATTGTCGAGGGCTGAATTGGAGTATATTGGTCGAGTCATTGATCAACTGGACGCACGTTGCAGGCGTGTGTTTTTTCTCTATCGGTTTGAGGAAAAGTCACAATCAGAAATTGCAGAATCACTTGGTATCGGGATAACCACTGTCCGAAAAGACATCAATAAAGCGATGA
>JBCDMA010000330.1:0-4174 GCA_038744645.1 Pseudomonadota bacterium
AACCAATATTTCATGTGCAGAATCCGGTATGTCACCGCTGGAGACATGGTGTAACGAATCTCAAGAGCGCTATGTTTTGTCTATCTCACCTGAGAATCTGGATGTGTTTTCCTCGATATGTGAGCGAGAGAGGGCACCTTTTTCAATCATTGGCCATGCTACTGCTGAGCGACACTTGGTACTTAACGACGCTGAAAACAACACCAAACCAATAGATTTGCCATTGAATGTCCTTTTGGGCAAGCCACCTAAAATGCACAGAAAAGTCGCATCATCGACGTCATCGGGGGATATGTTTCAGACGCTCGATATTGACATTAGCGATGCAATTGATCGCGTTTTACAATTACCTACTGTGGCTGAAAAAACATTTTTAATCACGATTGGCGACAGAACCGTGACAGGTATGGTCTCGCGAGACCAAATGGTAGGTCCCTGGCAAGTGCCTGTATCTGACGTCGCCGTGACAACCACGAGTTTTGATTCCTATACGGGTGAGGCCATGGCTCTTGGCGAACGCACGCCTATTGCCTTGCTTAATCATGCTGCATCAGCGCGCATGGCTGTCGCAGAGGCACTGACAAACATTTGTGCAGCCCATATCGGTGATATAAAACGAATAAAGCTGTCGGCAAATTGGATGGCGGCCGCGGGTCATCCTGGCGAAGACGCGGGTTTGTATGAAGCAGTTAAAGCCATTGGAGAAGAGCTTTGTCCTGCTTTGGGTTTGACCATACCCGTTGGCAAGGACAGTATGTCGATGAAAACAACATGGCGCGTTGATGATACAGATAAATCTGTCACTGCACCGTTGTCCTTAATTATTAGCGCATTTGGCGCAGCAACTGATGTGCGAAAGACGATGACGCCGCAGTTATTGCTGGATCAAGGCAATAGTCGCCTGTTGTTGATTGATGGCGGCGCAGGTAAAAATCGCACTGGTGCTAGTTGCTTGTCCCAGGTTTATTATAAAACGGGTTCAGAAGCACCAGATGTTGATAGTCCAACCTGGCTTTTAAATTTTTACTACAGTATTCAAAAAGCCAATGAACGAGGTTTGTTGCTTGCGTATCACGACCGCTCAGATGGTGGCCTAATCACAACACTATTGGAGATGGCATTTGCGGGGCATTGTGGATTGCAACTGGATATTTCAGACCTGAAAGGAGACCCTGTCTCTGCGCTATTCAATGAAGAGATTGGTGCTGTCATTCAAGTGGCTGAAAAAGACTTACCGACATTGAATCAAATATTCCAAGAATACGACTTACTGGATACTATTAAAGATATTGGGGAACCGGCGCAGTCTGATGTAATTACCATCAAAAATGACACTGTTGAAATATTTAATCGCAGCAGAACCGAACTACGCATGCTCTGGGCAAGCACAACCTACGCGATGCAATCACTTAGGGATAACCCTGAAACAGCGAAGCAAGAGCATAAAGCAAAAGCTGATAATGAAGATCCAGGTCTTCATGCAATACTCACCTTTGATACCAAAGAAGATATTTCAGTCCCCTATATTCTGAAGGGTGTTAAACCTACGATTGCTATTTTGAGAGAGCAGGGTGTCAACTCACATGTTGAAATGGCGGCGGCATTTCACCGCGCTGGTTTTGCTCCAGTTGACGTCCACATGAGTGATTTACATCACAATCGATACAATCTCAAAGATGCAGAAGCACTTGTCGCTTGTGGTGGTTTTTCATATGGTGATGTGTTGGGCGCAGGTGAAGGTTGGGCCAAATCGATCTTGTATACCGATGCGCTGAAGGAACAGTTTACGCGCTTTTTTGCGCGAAAAGACACTATTAGTTTGGGCGTTTGCAACGGTTGTCAAATGATGTCAAATCTAAAATCCATCATACCCGGTGCAGAAGATTGGCCGCGATTTGTTGCAAATGATTCAGAGCGATTTGAGGCTCGATTCAGCATGGTCGAAGTGCAACGTTCAGCATCATTGTTTATGGCAGATATGGTGGGTTCCAGGATGCCGATAGCAGTATCACATGGTGAAGGAAGAGCGGAATTTGCCAAAAACACGCATTTGGAAAGCGTACGCTCTAACGATCTTGTAACGTTAAAATTTGTCGATAACTACGGCAGGGAAACAGAGAGATACCCTTCAAATCCAAACGGCTCTCCTTTTGGCATCACAGGTTTGACGTCAATTGATGGGCGCGCAACGATCATGATGCCGCACCCCGAGCGCGTATTTAGAACTGTTACTAATTCGTGGCGCGATCCCGAGTGGGAAGAAGATTCGCCGTGGATGCGCATGTTCAGAAACGCGAGGAAGGTGCTTGGCTAGCGCATTTGCACTAGCTTTTGCGATGCAACTCTCGGTTCATTGTTCTATGTGACTCGTGTTTTTTCAGTAAGACATACACGGCACCGAGTCCACCGTGTTGCTTTAATGCTGTATGAAACGCGATAACGGGCGCCATTTCGGTTAACCACTGATTGACATAACTTTTCATAAAACCTGGGAATGGTTTACTGTGTTTGCCTATCCCATGCTCAATCAACAACGTTCTTACGCCACGTTTGTGACACTCAGCGATGGTTTGGAAGATTTGAATGCGGGCATCGTCAAATTTTAAGTGTTTTAACGTCAGTCGAGAATCGATCGCATATTTGCCAAGGCGCAGGTTTTTGTACACGCCTTCTTGAACGCCGTCTTTCTTATAAGTAATGAAGTCAAGCGGGTCGACGGGCTTCACAAAATCGATGCTCAGACCGTTCTCATCTAATGCAATTTGCTTTTCAATTGCTTCTCGCTTCAGTCGTTGCGCAAGCGTCGGGTTATTCTTACCCACATTCACAACGGTATTGGCATTTTTGAGCGGCTTGACATCCGCCATCTCTTTGAAGAAATCGTCACTTTCGTCTGGATTATGCATTTTTAGGCCCAGTTCACTTGCTGCTGATGATTCAACGCCTCATCGTTTAATCATGCACTGTCTTAACTCATATACTAGTCAAGGAATGTTGAGATCATTTGTGTGTTAATTCAAGGCAAGATATAACCAGATTCGCGAGTGATTGTCTTTACTTCTTTGGATTTAATGGCGTCCCCACCAGGACTCGAACCTGGAGCAGCGGCTTAGGAGGCCGCAGTTTTATCCTGTTAAACTATGGGGACAGACGATAACGCCAGAATGATTACGCGTGTATTGCTGATCTAGTATGACGTTTATAATGCGCTGCTTTTGCGCTTCATTTAGTGATTAGAGCATAGCGCCGTTTTCTAGAATGCGAAAAATATTCATGGATTTGCTCAGCAACAAGTAACGTTTACTGGGTACTTATTATATGAATACTATCCCAATCACTATGATTGAAATTATAGCATCGTCACTTAGCATTCAATCACTTTTATGACTTTTTTCTCTATAAGAAGTCAACCTTTATTTATTGTCGCGCAACGTAATCGTTGGGCTGTACATCACCAAGTAAACTGTTGTCTAGCGCGGCTAGTGTCGCAGTGTTGCTATAAACCTGTCTTACGACCAGGGTTGTCGGATGCAGTATGAACTGTCGATACTCTTGCCCGAATGGGTCACTGAGCTGTTTGACTTTAAACAAGGTTAACTGGTCACCCGCTTGTACTTGATGGGTCCGACCTAAATTGATTTGCAATTGATTATCTGCCACTGCGAGCACGCGTCCCATAGTCGGTTGACACATGGCGAACTCTTCCAAGTCCAATGTGCTGGTTTGCAACATGCGTTCAATGTTTTGTCCATATGTGCCTCGCCAAAAATCCAACGATCCGACATCAACCGTCTCAGTAATGTCGTGTTGCCAAGGGGCAGTTGACTGGTACTGATTTGTATAAAGGGTTTCACCCGTCGCACCATTGACAAGGTGCAAAGAGAAATTAAACGCGCGTAAATAGGGATCGCTTTTATGCAATGAGAACGTTTTTTTCTTCTGTTCGTCGATCGAAATATCTTCAATAACGACAAACATCACATATTGCGTGTTGGTTTTATTCGCGAGTGATTTCGCCTGCGTCGCTATGTTCGCAGTGTGCCAATCAAACACAAAAGGTTCGATATGCGCTACTTGCATGCTAGGTGTCAGCGTATTGATGGTATCCTGCAACCGATAGGCTAATTGCTCACCCAAACGATGGATATGTCCGGTCGCTGCTTGTCCTTCATAA
>JBCDMA010000331.1:0-4157 GCA_038744645.1 Pseudomonadota bacterium
CAGATCATCTGAACAAGACGATGTAATTGCTGCTATCAATGACGATTCACAGGAAACCGCTGAAAATGTATTTTTCGCCGATCAAACAGATGACGATGTTCCTGAAAACGCTGAAAATACAATTGTAAATGAAGTACCGTTGCAAGAGGACATCAATAGTCAAACCTCCGCCGACGTAGCCGATTCAATACAAGGCATCGCGTTGGCTGATGGTGAACGTGTCTTGGGATACCAAGGAGAATCAATCGATGACGAACCAGATAATTTGGTTACTCCGTCCGTTACCCAAGAGTCGGGAGTTGATCCAGAGCTTTTAGCACGCATAAATAATGCAATTGAGTCGCTTAACGATGATCCCGTTGTGTCAAACGCAGATCCTGTTACCGTTCGTGATACATTCCTGCGGGTGGACCAGCTTTCTCCATTGATTCAGGATCAGTTGCCCAGTCTAAGTTTCAGTGCACACTTTTACGCGTCCGACCCTCAAAGCAGATTTGTACGCGTCAATGGAAGAAGGTTAGAAGAGGGCGATAACATTACTGCTGACCTCAGCATAGATGAGATTAATGCTGATACTGTACTGCTGGATTTCAGAGGGCAGCGTTTTACAATGAAAGCCCTGACCGATTGGCAATAAACGCGTAACTTGCAGTCACTAGCACTGTTTTATCGCCAATATTATCAAGTAATGTTGACAGTATTTCAGCCTAGTCGCCGCGATACCTTGCGGCATCAATAATGCACCAGAGATGCACTAAAATGCCGATGACCCAAGTTAATCCAAGTGTGATAAAAGAAATGCCGTATAATCCATAGATAAATACAAAAAACAAAATTGCGGCTAATAGGCGACCTTGAACTAACTGCCCTAAACCGGCAATGAAAAAACTACATATAGCAGCAATGACATTTCCACCTGACCCTTGTCCCGGCATACGATTCCCTTTTTATTATTTATATAATATTTCTACTCAAGCGCATTTATTTCTAAATGGAAATAGATAAGCACTGAAAACAGTGATACTGATTTGTAAATTACAGGATATCTCCTGTCTTCACAACCGCTCTCTGCGGTAATAATAACCCAATTGAATTAAGCTCGCTGAGGATGTTAACGGGATTACTTCTGGTTAGTCGATACCGATCCCGCTAGCCAGGCATGACTGCGGTGCGGAAAAACTTTGGTAAATTGATGTTGAATTCTTCAGGGCGAACAGCAACACTGATTTTGTCTGTTTTGCGCTTAAGGTCAATGATCTTAATCGGAATGTAGTGTTTGTTTTTTATGTGATAAAACGCCATCACTTTAGGGTGTAGCAAGCTACGGTTGTTCGATTGAACCACAATTGCCAGTTTGTTGCTCTTCAGCTGCACGAGTGTTCCCACCGGAAAGAGTCCTATCGCTTCGATAAAATCATTCACAAGCGTTTCATCGAATCCGGGTTCTTTTTGCATTTGTTCGAGCACAGCTTGTGTATTTCCAGCGAACCCATTTGCATCACGCGATACCAACGTGTTGTAAGTATCCACTATTGATGCCATCTGCGCCGCTTGACTTGATTGCGACTCGCCTTTTGGATAGCCCGAGCCGTCGATTCTTTCGTGATGATGTCTAATGACATCCTCAACGAGCGGTGGCAAATCAAAGTATCGTTCAATCAACTCCAAACCAATTTCTACGTGCGTTTTGAACACATTTAAGTCGGCTTCAGTTAGTGAATGGTAGTCAGCTTTAACAACATCAGCAGGAAGCAAAGCCATGCCGATATCCATAAGTAGGCCTGCTAGCGTAATGTCTTCAACTTCACTTTGAGACATACCGAGATGCACTGCAAAAATACTCAGTAATATTGAACAATTTAAGCTATTTTGTGCCAGATTTTCATCGCGCTCTTTCAGCATTACAAGACAGGAAAGCGCTTCTTGATTTTCGAAGACTGAGTCAATAATGTCTTGTGTCAGGTTAGTGACTTGATCGATGTTAGGCGCTTCACCACTTCTCAGCTCGGTCAAGAATCGTGTGTGGACTGTCCTAGCTTGCGAATACAAAGCGTCAGCGGCAGCCAAGTCTTTTTGCTGATCATCAAAGCTGCGAATGACAGGCGTGCTTTTTTCACGATTAGTGAGGTTTGCACAAACTTCCCGCACCTTAATTTCGACTTTTGTCACACCTCGGTCTTTCAGATTATCAATCGTGCGTTGAGACTTAATTTCGCCTTGGCTTTTGACTTGTAAATTACTGCTAGATTCAACGACACGTGTCAAAATCATGCCCACGCTCAATTCGTCAATCAGTACGGTTTTTTTCATTAGTAAAAAGGTAACGCCAATGCGCTTAGCGTTTTATGGTTGCCGATTAAAACTTGTATCGGCAACACCCTTTTACACTAAAGCCATGCAGCTCTATTTTTCTCAAAAACGGCTATTTTTTCATCAAGCTCTAACGTTTGACCAATGGCATCAAGCCCTTTGAGCAAGTTGTGTTTGTGCTGGGCTTCAATATCAAAACTGAAAACAGCCCCATCAACAACCACTGTTTGATCTGGCAAACTAATGCTCACTTGCAATTGGGCATTTGCATAGAGTCGTTGAAAAATGTTTTCAATATCTTCCTCAGAAAGCTTCACAGGAAGGATTTGATTATTGATACAGTTCGAATAAAAGATATCTGCATAGCTTGAGGCGATGATGGCGTCAAAACCATAATCGCCCAAACTCCATGGAGCATGCTCGCGACTCGAACCACAGCCAAAATTTTGCCGTGTAAGCAAAATATTCGCACCCTGGTACTCTTCTTTATTGAGACTAAAATCTGGATTTAATACAGACTCATTAGTATCGAGATATCGCCAATCATGAAACAAATGTTTGCCGTAGCCTTTGCGGGTAATACCGGTCAAAAACTGCTTGGGTATAATTTGATCCGTATCTACGTTGGCCTGATCCAATGGTGCAAGTCGGCCTTTAATTTCATTGATTCCTGTCACTCGATTGCTCCTAGTTTTCTAACATCGACGAATGTGCCGTGTAATGCTGCGGCAGCAGCCATTTCAGGACTAACAAGATGCGTGCGAGCTCCTCGACCTTGTCTACCTTCAAAGTTACGATTACTTGTCGATGCACAGCGATCGCCTGCCTGCAACACATCATCATTCATTCCCAAACACATACTACAACCAGGTAATCGCCACTCGAAGCCAGCAGACTTAAATACGCTATCAAGGCCTTCCTGTTCAGCCTGATCTTTAACGGCAACTGAACCAGGCACAACAATCGCAGTAACGCCATCTTTTACCGAACCAAGTTTTGCGACTTGCGCAGCCGCACGTAAATCTTCAATTCGGCTATTGGTGCAACTTCCAATAAATACATGATTTACATTTAATTCATCGAGTTTTACACCCGGTTCTATGTCCATGTACTCCAGTGCTTTTCGGGCAGAGGTTTTTGTCACCGCATCGTCAAATGCATCAGGGGATGGCACTGGTTGATTAATGCCAACAACCTGCCCTGGGTTGGTACCCCAAGTCACTTGGGGTTCGATTTCTTCAGCCTTTAAAGTAACAACGGTGTCAAAGACTGCACCTTCGTCTGATTTGAGCGATGTCCATTGTGCAATAGCGTCGTCCCAAATACCGTCTTTAGGGGCATATTCTCTGCCTTTGATGTAATCAAAGGTTATTTGATCCGGCGCAATCATACCCGCTTTAGCACCAGCTTCGATACTCATGTTACAAATCGTCATGCGCTGTTCCATACTGAGTTTGCGGATTGCAGAACCCGCGTATTCAATCACATGCCCAGTCGCGCCAGCATGACCTATTCTCCCAATAATGGCCAAAATGATATCTTTGGCAGTAACCCCAAGTCCTAATATGCCGTCAACGTTAACGAGCATACTCTTCGCTTGGCTTTGCTTTAACGTTTGTGTTGCCAAAACATGTTCCACTTGTGACGTGCCAATACCAAATGCGAGTGCGCCAAATGCGCCGTGAGTGGCAGTATGTGAATCTCCACACACAACTGTTGTTCCCGGTAAAATCAACCCTAACTGTGGACCAATGACGTGTACGATCCCTTGATTCTTATGCCCTACCGGCCATAAATTAATGCCCTGTGCTGCGCAGTTAGCAGCAAGTGTCCTAAGCTGAAGTTCA
>JBCDMA010000332.1:0-4154 GCA_038744645.1 Pseudomonadota bacterium
GAGAAGTTCTACCCGACCTTTGTTGGGTTTGATGTGACGCCTTCAACAGCGGGGCAAAAGCTCTACTATGATGCGTCATACGGTCAAAAGACCAACCAACATATTTTGGGATTGTTCGCGGTCGGTACTGCCGCACAAACCTACACTGACTTATCCGATGATGCCCTTGTGCGTTATATCCTGAACGAACTAGACGAACTCTTCGAAGGCAAAGCAACGGCCAGTTATATCAAACATAGGTTCCAAAATTGGAATGACGAGCCATATGCTAAAGGTGCTTACGTTGTGGATGATGAAAACTGGCGAGTGGTGCGGCGACTGGGTGAAAGCGTTGATGAACGAATATTTTTTGCAGGGGATGCATATACCGACGGAAGTGACTGGGGCTCTGTCCATGCTGCTGCATATTCGGCGAAAAGAGCTGTCAGAGATATTTTAAACGCTGTTTGATATTGTGTCTGAGTCTTTGCTCAAATAAGCAAAAACTCACGCATTCATCGTTTTCTTGAGAAGTGCTTTTGGGCAGGCGTCCAGCTCACAAGATTTTAGGTGCTCCTTTGCACAGGATGCGCATTTTCCGCATATCGATGTGACTTTCAACGCGGCCTTTAAATCGCTGACGCTTCTTGCGCCGTTTTCGACGGCAGCATAAATGTGCTTTTCTGTAACTCCGTTGCATAAACAAACGTACATTTCCGTTATTCCCTCACATTCTTGTTCTCATGTATAAGCGTCTGTATTTTCCTAAAAACGCTTTGTCGTTTTTGTTACAAAGTGAACATTTTGTATGTCGCTATTCGCCCGCATACTTGTCACAAAAGCACCTTATCAAGGTTTATCAAGCATCTAGCACACTGCAAATTGTGCGCTTCAGCTATCTCAAACACACTGTTGCAAAACATACACCAACATCTTTGACTCCTTATTTATTAGTAAGTTGGGCGATAGCAAGTACGAGCAGTAGATGATTTCCTCCAACGGTTAACAGCGCCAAGTAAATACTTTTCAAGCGCGCGTTGATTCACTTTGCATCAATTTTGCAATTCACCTATGACGAAAAGAAAAATGTTACAGACAAATACAGGAAGTCAGATAGATGGAAGCCGCTAATATGTTGTCCACCAATGAGTATTCACTCAACAATGCGCAGATGGATGAGAATCACCGTGTTTTTCTCGAAACATTAAAGGCATTGGAGGGCGCAAGCAAAAGCGACTTCATAACCCATTTCACTGGATTGGTTCAACACACTAAAGAACACTTTGAGGAAGAAAACACACTGATGGAAAGCTCCGGTTTTCCTGCGATTGCTGAGCACAAAGGCGAACACAAGCGCGTCCTTGGCGAGCTGCTACAACTCAACGAAAGAGTGCAAAAGGGCAGCATCATGTTCGCCAGAGCTTGGATCAATGAGCAGGCAATGGACTGGTTTAAACTGCATCTTTCTACCATGGATGCAGCACTAGCAACGCATTTATCGCGTTCGAATATTCAAGAAGCAACTACTAGCACGACCGCCGCTCAAGAAATATCAGTTAAAGACGCCGAAGCCTTTATCAATGACGAAAACGTGTTGTTGCTCGATATCAGAGATATTTACTCCTTCAAGGCAGACCATATCCCTGGTGCCATGCTGGTTCATGATGATTTAGTGTCCCACCTTATCGCGACAAAACAATATGACAGGCCCATCATTGTTTACTGTTATAAAGGTGTGAGTAGCTTAGATCTTGTCTCTATGCTGACGTCGAGAGGATACCGACGATGTTATAGCTTATCGGGTGGGTTTACGGAATGGAGCAAATACCACCGTCTTAAAAAAGAAGGTTCAGCTATGCTCTAAACACTTAGTGCTGAGGCTCAGAAACAGAAAGGTTAAAAGAAACGCTGACGTTTGTTGGAAGATACCAAAAGAGGAATGAATAATGGAAATAAAAGATTTACCTATTGGAGACGAAGCTTTCAAGGCTGCTGTGTTGGAAACAGGTTTAACGAATCCTGAAGACGTCATAGAAATACGCGCGCGGAAGCAAAAAATCAAAAGTGTTGACGGATTGGAATGTTTCCCTAACTTAAAATTGCTCGATTTAACGCGGAATCAACTCACTGAAATTGATGTGTCTCAAAATCTCCTATTAGAAGAGCTGTATCTCGGCAGTAATGAATTAGAAGAATTAGATGTCAGTCACAATAAAGCACTTCGACACCTAGAAATTTTCGTTAACGACATTGAGTCGCTTAATCTCGAAGGTCTAACACAATTAGAAAACGTGTACGCCAGCAAAAACGACCTTGTAGAGCTGAACCTATCGGGCAATCCACTCATCGATGAAATTCAGTTGAGCCACAATGAAGAGCTAAATTTGCTAATGCTGCCGGAGAATCATGTGCCCTTTATCGTTAAAGCCGAAAATACACAGCTGGATGAAGACGTAAAAGCCTTCCTCACGGAAAATCTTGCATCACATAATCTTAAAATTTAGTGGAGTGAACCATGCTTTCCACAACTCAAGCCACGATCCAAGAATATGCAGAGAAAACCTCTGATTTGCTAGTTGCATTTGCCTCTTCAGATGGGGAAATTGTCAACCAGCATTTCGGCTCATCAAGAGGGTTTTCTGTTTACAGCATCAACGCTGAAAAACATGAGCTTGTATTTCAAACCGAGTTCAAAGCGGAAAAGAAAGACGGCAATGAAGAAAAATTAAAAGCGAAGCTCAGCTACTTGATAGGCTGTGACATCGTGTTTTGCGCCTCTGTAGGCGCGTCCGCGACACGACAGTTGATTGCTTTGGGCGCGACACCAAAACAAGTCAAGGAAGGACCGGATATTGAAGACTTGTTAGATGATCTAACAGCGCAACTCAATGGTGAACCGGAATTCTGGCTAGCAAACATTCTGCGTCAAAAGCAAAAGGTTAATCAAAGCACATCACGTTTTGCTGAACTGGATGAAGAAGAATCCTGGGACTAGTTTTCACATATCAACTTACCTAAGAGTTAATGGAACGTTTTAGCCATATTAGTCAATTAGAACGCAATTTAAGTGCGTGCGTGACGCTAGACCCTTTGCATCAGTCAGAGGAGGCCTGGCTGATGAAAATTCACCTGTTTTACAAAGGTGAATCAGCAGGCATGACAAGCTTTACACTAAATGGCTATACCGAAGACGAAGCGGAACAGGTTGCAAAAAACATTTCCAGTCACGCCACGTTGATGAAAGAAATCGATGATTATCTGTGGGGCGAGAGCGACTAACCGATAGGTAATCTGTTTATCCTTTTGGTGCAAATCGATACACGATAATCCGTTATTTATGTCGTAGAATTAAGAGATAAATAACTCTCTTGATACAACATGAACGTCTTACTGGTCGCGATTGGCACACGTGGTGATATGGAGCCGGTCATTACTCTGGGGCAACTGTTACAGGATCGCGGGCATCAGGTGTCGGTGCTGCTACCGGAACAGTTTTGCGCGTTAGCGCAACAAGCCAGATTGAATCCTATTTCATTAGGTCCTCGGTGGTATGAATTCATGATGTCTATTCTCAATAGTTTTACTGACGCTTCAATGTCATGGTGGAAAAGGTGCACCTCATTGCTATCAGCCATCAAAGAAAGTAAACCGATACACGATGAGATCGCTAAGCATATTCACAACACTGTCATTACAACCAATCCAGACAGAATCGTATTTAGCGCCAAAGCGTTATTCGCAGCCATATACAACATAGATCAGCCGGGACGCGCTATTTTTCATTGTCCCCTTCCTTACCTGCACAAAACCCGATATCACACCCATGTAGGCTTCAAAGGACGAAAGGCAGGCGCTTGGTTAAACAAACTCAGTTATCGATTGGTCGATCACAAGGTGACTAAACTCCTAGTAGATTCCGCAAAGCAACTCAATATTGCGCATGTTGATAAACAAAGCGTTAAAAACGTACTCGAAACGCAAACTGCGATATATACGTTATCTCCTGCGCTTTTTGAACGACCAAAAGACTGGCGCGACAACATCAAAGTGCTTGGCTTTCATGAACGAGATAAAACCGACCAATGGTCACCCGACAATGCCCTTCTCTCCTTTTTAGATCGACACGAGAAGATCCTCTTTGTCACCTTTGGCAGCATGACCAATTCGAAGCCTGA
>JBCDMA010000333.1:0-4151 GCA_038744645.1 Pseudomonadota bacterium
CAGCCTTTTGGTGATGAGTCTTTAGTATTTGATCTAACCTACTTCAATGTCGATTCAGACAGCAATCCGTTTGGTCTTGTATCAAACGAAACTGGCGACTTATTCGATAGGATCCAAGTGGTTGATGTGGACGACGAATACCCATTTGATTTTGAACAGTTTGGCTTAGAAGCGCAATGGCAAATAAATGACCATTGGTCGTTTACTTCCATCACAGGCTACAACGAGATCGATATTGCTCAACGGTTTGATGGGGACATTAGCGCATTCGATTTCTTGTCGGTCGTAGCGAATATCGATGAAGAAATTTTTAGCCAAGAACTTCGACTGACCTACGATATAGATGATTTTTCTGTCTTAGTTGGCGCATATTACTCAGATGGGGACTTTGGATTTGGCTTTTCTGGCAGTGGTTTATTCCCAGACCCAATAACCGGCGACTTTGTGCCCTTCAGCACTATTACTGACAATATTGAAGTCATCACGCAACAAGCCATATTCTCAAAAGTGCATTGGGACATTACCGATGATTGGCATCTTGATTTTGGCGTAAGGTTAAATCGCGAAGAGCGAGACACAGATAATTTTGCTGATAACAATGGCGCTGTAAGCGATTTAAGCGCGTCTGAAACATTCAGTACTGTTATTCCTTCATTTGCTGTAACTTACGATCTCAATTCATCGACCTCTGTTGGCGTGAGCTACGCACGGGGTGTTCAGGCGGGCGGAATTGCTTTTGCCGTATTTTTGGGTCAATCGCAACCTTATGATGAAGAATACACGGATAATTACGAGGCGTTTGTTCGCTACTCGTCGGAAGATGGCGAATTCATGGTCAATGCCAACGTGTTTTATGTTGATTGGACAGACCAACAAGTGACGACGACACCTGCGGGTGGTTTTCCCGGTTTTGACGACCTGGTAGAAAACGCAGGCGAGTCAAGTATTCGAGGCATTGAGGTTGAAGTTGAATGGCAAGCAACACCTGCCTTAATGACCTTTGTAAGCTTGGCGCTAAACAAAACCGAGTTTGAGGCATTTGTATTAAATGGCGTTGATTTTTCCGGCACGCGATTCCCTCAATCACCCAAGTCCAATTTTGCACTGGGTTTTATTTATCAAGGCAATTCGGGCTTTTATGCAAGCTCAACTTTTTCCTATGTTGATTCAACATTCACGGATTTGCAAGCACCCCAAGACACTGAGATATCGAGTCGCTCATTGCTTAGCGCGCGCGTGGGATACGAATGGGAAGACTGGCAGTTTTATGTCTGGGGTGAAAACCTACTGGATGATGAATATGAATTGGGCTTGTTCGATGGCTCAGCATTTGGATTGAATAGTGCCTACGGTCGTTTGGGTGAACCTCGAATACTTGGCATTGGTGTAGATGTCAGTTGGTAATGGGCGAATATACATAATTCTGGAGGGTTTATGCTTGACACATCTGTAAGCGAAGGACTTAAAGTTTCTGGTTTGACTAAAACCTACGTAAATGGCGTCGCCGCCCTTGAAGGCGTCGATCTTGACGTGGCGCCTGGATTATACGGCTTACTTGGTCCTAATGGCGCCGGCAAAAGCACTTTGATGCGCACGCTAGCAACATTGCAACAGCCAGACAATGGCAATATATCGTTAGATAATGTGGATATCCTGGATCAACCGGATCATATGCGTCAACGATTGGGTTATTTACCTCAACAAATTGGCTCATACCCGAGCGCTTCTGCACTGAGTTTGCTCATGCGTTTCGCTTGGTTGAAAGGCATCACTGATAAAGCGCAGCGTAAACAGCATGTCTATGAGTTACTTGAACGCGTCAATTTGCTTGATAGTTGCGAGCGCTCTGTTGCCACTTATTCAGGTGGAATGCTAAGACGATTTGGTATCGCTCTGGCAATGATTGGTAAGCCTCGACTGCTCATCGTGGATGAACCCACCGCTGGACTGGATCCCGAGGAGCGAAAACGCTTTCACAACGTGCTGGCCGATCTTGGGGAAGACGCCATTGTCCTGCTCTCCACCCACATTGTAGAAGACGTAGAAAACCTATGTACAAAATTGTCTATTCTCTATAGCGGTAAAATTATCGCGGAGGGCACGCCCGAGCGCCTGAATAGCCAGCTAGAGGGCAGGTTGTGGTATCGCGAGTTGGACCGAAATGAAGCGCTACCAGATAACGTACTGCATTATACCGTGTCACCCCATGGCAAACGTGTGGTTGCGGCCGGTGAGTGTCCAGAAGGATTTTCTGCGTGTAAGCCAAAACTTGAAGACGTTTATCATCACGCCATTGCTGAAGCACGAGGTGCATAAATGAATACTCGACTAGGTGTACCTTCACTCATTTTGGGTGAAGCACTGGAGGAGTTTAAACGAGGTATAAAGGGCTGGTTAGTACCCAGTATTTTCGTTTTACTCACGATCTATATGATATTGGTGCTGCTAAATGCAGACTACATGCGTGAAATGGGTGCGGTGGGTATACAGCGCAATAGTGCCCACCTCACTTATCTTATGGCTTCAGGCCAGTCGTTGTGGATATTTTTTACATGGGCTTGGGTATTTGCTCAAGTGATCATGCGAGACAGAACCGCTATCATGCACGAAGTTGTGTATGCAACACCGGTTTCTTTGCGTGGTTTGTTGGTAGGGCGCTATCTGGGCGCGCTTGGCCTCGGCATTGTAATGGCTTCTGCTATTTTTGTTGGCTTGATCATTTCTCCTGCACTTGCCTCAGCAGGTGTGTTTCCAAAAGGTGCCATCGGCCCGATCCAATGGGGATCATTCTTGTGGGCCTATCTCATTTTTATCATCCCTACAGCAGCTGGAAGCGGTGCGCTGTATCTTAGTGCCACTATAAAAGCACGAGACACTAAAGGTGCGTTTATCTGTGCAGCATTGCTGTCCTTTATTTGGATGGTTGGCATGATTGTGCTGAAAAGCGGTGATGTTAATCCATGGCTAGCCTCCGTTATCGACCCTACGGCCTACGCAGAAGCAGAAAGGCAAGCGGATAGTTGGACGCCCGCACAAAAAATCGGTGGTTATATTGAACTGACGCCTCAGCTTATATTGAATCGACTCATTTGGGCGGGTTTACCACTATTCATATTCGCTTTCACATTATGGAAAGTTACACGCGAATCCCTTGTGCTTGAAAAGGCTGAAAAATCTGACAATAAGACACTCCAACCTCAAATGACTTCAGCAAACAGTATTGGACCGTTGACCAAGGCTTCGTCATTAATCGCATGGATGCGGATCACATTATCTGAATCCGCATGGCACACGCGCCTCTTGCTCGGTGGTTTTGGCTTTAAACTGGCCGCTGTGATGCTTATCTTGACAGGTGCCTTGGGATCTTATGTGAATTTTGTGCAACACGTTGTGGGGCCAAAAACGGCAGTACCAGAAGGTTTAATGCCTTTTCTCACTGAATTCTTCTATCTCATATTGATATTCGTCATGGTTGGTTTTTTGGGGCTACTTTTTCGCCGTGATGAGAAACAAGGCTTTGATGAGTGGGTTGATACTGTACCAGCCCCCATGGGCAGCATCATTATTGCAAAAGCACTCTCCGGCATCTTGCTTATTGCTATGTTGTGCGCTATCCCTGCACTTTCATCTATCTTCCTTACTTTACTGACGCAGTCTGATGCGTTTGATGTAGCCTATCCATTTACTTATATGTTCAGTGTGGTTTTTCCCTCCATGTTGGAATTAGGTGCGTTTATTTTCTTTCTTCATGCATTGATTCGTTCGCCTGGCTTAGCCTATACCGTTTCGATATTTGTTGCCTTCATCGCCATCGTAAATCACGAATTGATGGTGGTTGAGTATCCTCCCGGTCAATTTGCTGTACCTCCCCACGCAGAAATCTCAAATATCGCTGGATGGTCTACTTGGCTAGCGTCTCTTAGCTGGATGGCACTGCTTAAAACGTCGACTGCATTGTTGCTCTTTTCCCTTGCTTGGCTTGCATGGCGACGCGGCACTGCAGCCACATTACTGACGAGAAGCCAGGAGTTTGTCAAACGTCTAATCGGCGCACCGGGGATTGTTGCCTGCTTAGGCGTGCTACTGATGGTAATCAGCATTACGACCTTAAGCTTTCGTTTTATCGAAGAAGGTGACTACGAAAGTACCGG
>JBCDMA010000334.1:0-4151 GCA_038744645.1 Pseudomonadota bacterium
ACCCAATCGGGATTCACATTAATCAACGAATCCGCGTCTTCACCAGGATACGGTGTTTCTTATGTTGAAAACGGTAATCAACGACGCGTTGAGTGGACGATTAGAGAAGCGGAAGGCTCGCAAACGATTTACTATCGCACGCAGTTCTTAGTTGATGATAATGCAAAAGGAGATTCAACACCGCCCAATCGCTCCTTGGAACAACCGACTTTACCCGGTCCAGAGGTCGCTGCGGGAAAGGCTTTGGTTGCGTTGGCGAATGAAAGGTCTGCAGATAATCTGTCATTCACCAGAGAGCTAATCAAAGCATTGAATGACCCTGAAAGCCAAAATTCTTCTTTGATCTTGAATTCTAATAATAAAGTGAATGCGCTGTATCTTCTGCTGTCCATGGCCGAAGTTCCAAGCAGGATAGTAGGTGTTATAGGGCTAGAAGACGGGCGACGCCGTCAAAGCGTTCAGTCTATGATCGAAGTATGGAGTGGCAGCGAATGGCAACTGTTTTCACCGACGAGAGCCGACATCAATTCATCAGGAGAATTGTTGATTTGGGACCAGTCCAATCTATCACTGCTGGATATTATTGGTGGAAGTAACAGCCGAATTGCGTTTTCGATGATCATCCGCAGCATTTCAGCAAAAGAAGCGACAACCAGCAAAGTGGAAGCGGATGGGTTATTAAACTTTTCTATTCACAGCTTGCCACTGGAAGAACAGGCGATGTTTAAAACCATAATGATGATCCCCATCGGCGCGCTCATTGTGGTGTTCTTGCGTGTCATCATTGGCATAAAAACGTCAGGGACCTTTATGCCCGTATTAATTGCGGTGGCCTTTGTGCAAACACAACTTGTTACCGGCATTGTCGGGTTTTTGCTGATCGTTGGCACCGGCCTCATCATCCGCAGCTATCTTTCACAATTGAATCTACTGCTAGTCGCGAGAATATCAGCCGTCATCATTGCGGTTATCTTGATCATTTCTGTGTTTACCGTTGTTGCCTTTAAGATCGGCTTAACAGAAGGGTTGTCAATCACCTTTTTCCCAATGATTATCCTTTCTTGGACGATAGAGCGAATGTCTATTCTATGGGAAGAGGAGGGCGCGAAAGAAGTTATGCTCCAAGGTGGAGGTTCGTTGCTCACGGCTGTTTTGGTCTACATCGCGATGACCAATCAATACCTACAGCATTTAACGTTTAATTTTATCGGGCTGCAGCTGATTGTATTGGCGTGTATTCTTGTGCTGGGTACGTATACAGGTTATCGCTTAACTGAGTTAAGACGATTTAAGCCACTGACAAGGGATTGAGTTGTGTTACCTAGGATCATTGAAACCTTTAAAATACCTTTGCGCCTTAGAAGCAAAGGCATATTGGGTATGAATCAGCGCAATCATAGTTACATTGGCCGTTACAATGATAGGTCAAAGTACCCAATGGTGGATGATAAGCTGAAAACCAAAATCATAGCGCAAAAACACGGCGCGACGACGCCTGAAATGATTGGCGTCATACAAAACCAGGCTGAAGTAAAACAGATCCACGACATGGTACAGAAATGGCCGGGCTTTGTTATTAAGCCTGCCCATGGTAGCGGAGGGAAAGGGATCCTGGTCATTGTTGAACATAATAATGAGCATTATAAAAAGTCGTCAGGTGTGATAATCAGCAGGCAAGAAGTCGAACGGCATATCAGCAACTCGCTGTCTGGATTGTTTTCGCTAGGCGGACGAAACGATGTTGCGATTGTTGAGAACTTGATTCAGTTTGATGACTGTTTTGACGGGTTTACCTATGAAGGCGTCCCCGATATTCGGATCATCGTATTTAAAGGGTATCCCGTTATGGCGATGATGCGATGTTCGACAGCGGCATCAGACGGTAAAGCCAATTTGCACCAAGGAGCGGTTGGCGTTGGGTTAGACATTGCCAGCGGCAAAGCGATTAGAGCCGTGCAGTTTGAACAGCCAATTACACATCATCCAGATACCGGTATCGATTTGTTCAAGCTTGAAGTGCCGTATTGGCGCAACCTGCTGGTGCTAGCGTCCAGTGCGTGGGAGATGACAGGTTTAGGGTATATGGGTACGGATATGGTTCTGGACAAGAACAAAGGACCTATGGTGCTTGAATTGAACGCGCGCCCTGGCTTATCCATTCAGATTGCTAACGGCGCTGGATTGAAACCAAGACTGCGACTTATTGAAAGCTTGGAAGAACCTGTGAAGTATCCGTCGCCAGAAGCACGCGTCGATTATTGTATTGAGCAATTTGGCACGGGTCCGAGATTTAACTACGCATAACAAGTGATAATAGGTTAATTCCTATTTAGGTTGACAGTCTAGGCTCTCGCCGTTGACACCCCTTGATATATCAGCCATGAGATAAATGTAAGTCGTCATGATCTGTTCGGCTGTTTTCAATTTGCTGGCGTCTTCTGCCGGAAACGCTTTAGCTCGCATGCTTGTACGCGTACCACCGGGATTTATGCAGTTAAAACGTATTGATGAGTTTTTGTATTCATCAGCAAGCGTTTGCATCATCCCTTCGGTCGCGAATTTAGATACTGCATAAGTGCCCCAAAAAGCACGTCCCTGGCGTCCCACAGAAGAGGTTGTCATCACAACCGATGCAGCACTGCTTTTATTTAGAATGGGCAGCAATGCTTTTAGCATGAGAAACTGACTGCGCAAATTGACCTGCATGACTTCGTCGTATTCTTTTTCGGTGATTTGGCCAAAAGGGCATAGGTTTCCCAGTACGCTTGCGTTGAAAAGCACGCCATCCAACTTAGCATATTCGGCAAGTATTGTTTCTGCCATGCCTTCATAATGTGAAAGCGTAGCGCCTTTCAGATCAAGCGGTATAATACTAGGCTCAACACCTCCAGCGGCTAGGATCTCGTCGTATACACGCTCTAACTTATTAACCGTTTTACCTAATAAAATGACTGTTGCACCGCATTGCGCGTAACTCAACGCTGCTTGCTTTCCGATGCCATCGCCGGCGCCTGTGATAAGAATGGTCTTATTCGCTAAAGACCGCTCGTGACGTTGGAAATGTAAGTGTGGGTGATTCAATATATTCAGATCTATATCTAAAAGTGCGCAGATGGTAGTACAGATTCTAGTGAAGCAAAAGTCAGCGCCATCAGTTATTGATTTTTCCGTGATTTTATTTACATATAATTTACAACTATTTGTGTCTACAGCCCTTTTTATTGGATTCGATGACCTTATATTTACAACTAAGGCAGGTAAGTGGAGTCGAATTGTTGGAATTTCTTTATGAATACGGATTGTTTTTTGCGAAAGCGATAACGATCGTAATCGCAGTGGTAGCTGTTTTGGTTGTGAGTATAGGTTTAGCAGCCAAGCAGAAACCAGAAGGGGGCAATCTCTCGTTTGATTCAATCAATGATCAAATTAATGAATTGAAACGACAGACTGAAAGACTGTTCCTATCGAAAAGTGAGTTAAAAAAAGTCGATAAGGATCGAAAGAAAGAAGAGAAATCAAAGGAAAAAGAAGAGAAACCAAAACTGTTTATTATCGATTTTGTTGGCTCACCGTTGGCAAAGGAGGTGGAAGACCTTCGCAAAGAAATCTCCGCAATACTCTGCGTTGCCAAAGATAAAGACGAAGTGCTGGTCAACGTGGAAAGCGGTGGCGGCGTGGTGCACGGTTACGGTCTTGCGGCATCACAGTTGCAGAGAATAAAAAACGCTAACTTGCACCTTACGGTCAGCATCGATAAGGTCGCTGCAAGTGGTGGTTATATGATGGCATCTGTAGCAGACAAAATCTTGTGCGCACCATTTGCAATTGTAGGATCGATTGGTGTGATCGCACAGCTTCCTAATTTTAATAAGCTGCTGAAAAAAAATGATATCGACTTTGAAATGCATACGGCAGGAGAATATAAGCGCACGTTAACTGTGCTAGGCGAAAATACAGACGAGGCGAGAAAAAAATTCAAAGAAGATATTAATCAAATACACTCTTTGTTTAAAGAGCACGTCAAACACTATCGCGAGCAACTTGAATTGGATAAGGTCGCAACGGGCGAGTATTGGCTTGGTAAGCAAGCGTTGGGGTTAGGATTGGTTGATGAGCTTACTACTTCTGATGATTTTATGATGTCAGCTGTC
>JBCDMA010000335.1:0-4113 GCA_038744645.1 Pseudomonadota bacterium
GCAAACTTTCATTCACCTGATAATTGGTCAATACTTGTTGCTTGGAAGAAGGACACTGACGATGCGCCTCAAACGTATGCTGAGATGTCTATTGCAGGAGATGTTTTTGTCAGAACCGATTTTGTCGATGATAAAGAAACAGGTGAAAGGAAACGCACCTCACACACCCTGCATCGAAGAATCTATGAGTGATATCTTACTCAACATATTATTTGTTATTGCTCTATTGATTCTCTATAGATTTTTTATATAAAGTCACACATACACACAACAACACTAATTAACTGAAGCATGCGTTTTTCGACGTGTTTAACAGCGAAAACCATTAGAAACATGCTTTGGTCAGTACAATTACTTTTCTCAATAGAAGACAAGTAATCTGTACTTTGCACCATCTTATATGTTCAATAAGCAAGGAGTGTTGTCTACGTAAAATCTACGCTGCTATAGTCATCATTCCAGAATAACAATAGGCAGACCATGGAAAATCAAAAGTCAGTTTCAACAAATAACTCCGCATTATCACGGCGTCATTTTATGCAAGGATTAGGCGTCCTTGGTGGTATCGCCCTTGCTCCAAATTTAGTCTCTATAGCAAATGCAAAAGTTGTAGATAGCGCATTAGAATTTAGACAAAACCAATCGCTGTTGCGATTACACTACAATGAAAACTCATTAGGGATGTCGCAAGAAGCCATCGATGCAGCCAAGCATGCGCTCGCAACCTACGGCAATATCTATCAAGTCGAAGCTGTTGCTGAGTTGAAATCTTTACTCGCCGCGAAAAATAGGCTGGAAAGCTCGCAAGTGTTGCTGGGCAATGGTTCAACCGTAATACTCGGCCTAGTGGTGACCTATGCCAATTCAATGGGTGCTACTTTACTTGAGCCAACTCCTACGTTTGGTGACGTAAGTACAAGAGCGAAAGCGCGCGGTATGAAAGTAGTACAAGTGCCTCTAGAAAGCGATTTTGTGACCAAAGTTAAGCAATTGAAGGATGCGGCATCGTCGATTAAAGGTCCGGTATTAATCAATCTGTGTAACCCCAATAATCCTACCGGCACTATTATTGAAAAGACTGCGCTTTCAGATTGGATCTTAAACGCGCCGGAAAATCACATCTTTTTGGTAGACGAAGCCTATCACGAATACGCAACTACCAATTCAAATTACGAAAGCATGCTTTCCTTGATTCAGCAGGGCAAAGAAAACGTGATTGTTGCGCGCACGTTTTCTAAAGTGTATGGCATGGCCGGTATGCGTGTGGGTTATGGATTTGCTGCGCCGAAGACAGCAGAAAAATTGTCCAGCTATTCTGCCAGTTTTAACCTGACTGCAGCAGGTCTCGCTGCGGCGAAAGTTAGCCTGAAAGATGATGTATTTCTTGAAAAAAGCATCGCCTCTAATCTGAAAGCGAAAAAATTATTAACTGATACGCTGGATGATTTAGCGTTGCCATATATTCCAAGCAGTACCAATTTTGTACTGCATAAAATCAACGCTGATTTGGAAACCTACAGCAATAGAATGCTGCTCAATAACATTAAGGTCGGCCGCAGAATGACCAAAGACGATGGTTGGAACAGATTGTCGTTGGGTCAAGTCGATGAAATGCAAGCGTTTGTCAAAACCTTAAAGGCTTTCAGAAACAAAGGTTGGGTTTAACTTTATGACCTTCTGTTAGTTATCTGCATAAGATTTACCAACAGAAGGTGCTTATCTGACTTTTCGTCCTGTATGTACAATTGTCTCTCATATCCTTTATGGGCAATGGATACAGAGAGGAGTCGTTCTAAAAAACAGGCTATCTACCCAAGATTGTAGCCTGATGGAAAGCAAATTTTTTATTCTACAAAACGTTTTTCATTTCAGAAAATTGTTTTTGCTACTCTTGTGTTGTCTGCTCATTGGTCTACGCTTTTTGATAATCATTCGCATTTTATTACTGAACTGACGTTATTGGGCAAATAGGTTGAACGACATTTATCCTTCAGGGATGCTTTACATCCAGCAAGCTCATTTCACCCAAGTGCAGAAAGCTACATTACTGCTTGGGCTCTTATAATGGACAAAGGCGTTCAACACAATGCGAAAGATCTTGAATCCGATAATCCTGATTCTAATCCCTCTGACGCTCGTTTATCACCGCTCGAAAATTTTACAGACCCGACTATTGCGCTTTATCGCGACTACGCTAAAACTTTTGTTGCATCCTTGAGAAAGAGCTTCGGTGATGGCCCACCCGATCCCGAAGACGTGTCACAACAAGCATTTAAACAGCTTATGGAACGAGGTGATTTCACCTCTATAAAGAATCTAAAAGCGTTTCTTTGGCGAACCGCAACAAACATTATTCTAGGCGTAAAGCGCGGGGAAAGCGTGCGCGCGCGACACAATTTTGAAATAGAGCAAATTTATTTTCCACTTAAAGATAACAAATCGAACCCTGAACGGATCATATCGGTAAGAAAGCAATTAAAGACAATCAACGAGGTTCTGCGAGATATGCCTGCCAAACGGAGGAATGTCGTAATACTGCATAGAATCGAAGGGTTACCATTAGCCGAAGTTGGTCGCCGTCTTGGTATCAGTCGTCAAAATGCCGCAAAGCACCTCGCAAGGGGCGTCGCAGATCTTAACGTAGCCATTTTGGGCGATCAGGACAAATCCTCGCTATGACGAATTCTGGACAAAAATCTCGTGAAGAGATTCTTCGCGAAGCACATAACTGGTATGTCTTGATGGAGGAATCTGACGCAAGCGAAGTTGATCGCAAAGCTTTTATTAATTGGCTCTCAGCAGACCCACTTCATAGGGACATGTATGATAGTGCGATAACGTTTTTTTCTGCCCTGGGCGAGCTAAGCAATGAAGACCTAGATGTCGATATTACAAGACAAGTGCCCAGAGAATGCGATGAACCATTTAAACCAGGGATTTTAGCGAGTTTATTTACAAAGAAAGGATTTAGCGCAAGTGCGGCCATAACGGCAATTGCATCAGTGTTTCTGGTCTTTATCATCATAAGCAATCAAAGCAAAAAGCCTACCGATGTCTTAACCTTGGAAATAGCGACGAGTTATCAAACTGCAATCGGAGAAACCCAGATAATTACTATGCAAGATGGGTCCATTGTCACACTAGGCGCCGCCAGCGCATTAGAGACGACGTATACAGAGTCAAAGCGCGGTGTTGCGATCACAAGAGGTACTGCGTTTTTCGATGTAGTAAATGACGCATCCAGACCTTTCCTCGTTGAAGCAGGCGAACTTGAAGCACATGTCCATGGCACAACTTTTGAAGTCAGTTACAACATTAGTTCAGTAAGAGTTGCGGTCGCCGATGGCACGGTTGAAGTTAGGTATCCCTATATCGTAAATCAACAACAGACCGGTTTAATCGGAAGTGAAAATCTTACCGCGGGATATAAAGTAGCCGCCACTGTATCTGGCGGTCTAGGCTCTGTTGAGAAAGTTAATATTTCAACGATAGGGTCATGGCGAGAAGACAAGTTATTTTACGACGGATCTCCGTTGTCTGAGTTGATTGCTGACGCCAATCGTTATTCTGAATCGCAAGTTATCATTGATGGCGATGTTCCAGTTATCTCAAATTTCAAAGTGCGCGGCTCTTTTAATGCTCGAGACATTGACGGCATGCTTTCCACCCTTTCTGAAATATACCCAGTGGAGATCGATCGCAGCGATCCTGATGTCATTCGCATTCGCATTCGCATTCGCATGCGGAAATGATATTCACATTAGAATGCAGATATTCAGATCCTTACCAAAGTAGCTGAACTCTACCCACACAACCCGTTCATTATTTGATTCCAATTAGAAGTAACTGCACCAAGTTTCTCATTTTTTGCGGGTTGAAAAATAGACGCAAAGAATGAAAGCCACCCAAATTTTTTAAATTTTTTGACGTCGAGGGGATGCGTTTTGTCGGTGCTTCGCATCTTTAGTATGAGAATAATAATCATTTTTACTGCACATCCCAGGGGGAGAATTTCCTAGTGAACAAAAAGAACAATATTTTTAAAAAGTCTCTTATTGCCGCCAGCGTGGTTTCATCGCTTACCATCATGTGTGATACACCGGTAGCGGCAGC
>JBCDMA010000336.1:0-4093 GCA_038744645.1 Pseudomonadota bacterium
CCGTAATGGACGCACTGCCTTCCATGCTTTCTGAAGTCATCTGCCGGATCCCTTCAAGATCCTGTAATGCTTCTTCAACTTTTATCGTGATGCCTTCTTCAACTTCTTGTGGAGAGGCACTCGGTAGCGTCATTGTGACATTCACACTGCGTACTTCAATTTCAGGAAACATATCAACGGGCACTTTTGTCGACATCACATAGAAGCCTGCAAGCATAATGATCACAAGCAGGATGTTTGCGGCGACGTCGTTTTTAGTAAACCAAGCAATCATAATCAGAGCCTATTTTGCGCTGCTAGCGCTAGAACCAGATGCGACACCCGTTGATGGTGCCTTGTTTTCACTTCCAGCTATTGACGCAGGTCGCTCGGGCTGGTCGGTTTGGTCACTCATACCAAGCGGTCGTATTCTAGTGCCGTTGGGCAGGTTTGCTGTCGGCGTTAAAATAATACTGTCCGTCGATGACAGCAAAGACGATTTCGCGAGCGCCTGACCCAAGTTTTCTTCAACACCTGCATTGCTATGCGCAGAGACAATAATTGCATCGGTGTCGGTCCAAATCGGTTCAACTTTTCGCTTAAGTAAAATGCCTTCTTGTGCTAATGCGACGGTAAAATCTTGAGACACGGCGCGTCTTGGTATAACGAAAACGTTGTCATACGTCTTTCCTCGGACCTTGGCTCGAAGAAACTGCCCTACACGTATCGCAGGACGCTTGTCCGTATTTACAAAAGGATCTATTACTTCTGCCACCACAAACAACATGCGCGTTGCAGGATCGAACGCGCCTTCAGTCCTTACAATTTCTGCTTGCCACTGATAAGTCCTGCTGCCCAGTTCACTTTCGAGTATTACCATTGGACGCGAGGTTTGTTTTGAATCAGGCAGAATCAAATGCTCTAAATCATTGATTTTGATTGGTAACCTTACTTCAACTGCATCAGTGCTATATATTTGCGCGATACTTTGACTTGGCGAAACGACCTGGCCAATATCGATTTGCTGGGATAGCACCTTGCCGTCAAACGGTGCTTTGATTTGAGTGCGCTCTAGGTCCAGTTTTGCTCTTTCTAGTCTGGCCTCGGCCGCTTGCAAAGCCGCTTTCGCAGCCGCAACCTGGGGTTCCCTTAAGGCTAGTTTACGCGCAGCTTCACTTTGCGGACGTTCATTCCACTCTTGCGCCGCAAACTCAGCCTGTGCAACTTCTTGTATATAAGCTAATTCAGCATCTGCCGCTGCAGAGGCTGCAACATCTACTTCTGTTTTGTAGTTACTATCGTCAATTTTGACAAGCACATCACCGGCTTTAAAGGAGCCTCCTGCCCGTATATTTTCAGACACTTCTTGTACTCTGCCATTGATTTCAGCAACCAATGCAGTGTTTGTCCGGGATTCTGCAGTGCCGTAGGAATCAATCCAAACATCAAATGATGTCTCAATCAATGGCCCAATTTCCACTGCAACCTTTGGCGCGGGCCTATCTCCTAATCGATTTGCTGACGGTTTAGTTGCAAACAAACTGGCCAGAATGAGAAACGCAATGCCAAGTATGCCAATCGACACTAGACAATGGGTTATCCAGGGCACGTTTTTATTGTACGCGGGTTTTTCAAATCCATTTGATTCTCTGTCTAAGCGCATATTGTCTGGTCGAGTTGTTGAGTCATTTTCCGATATATTTCCCATTGAGGTCTCCAACCGAAGGATACGCAAAGGGGTCCCAGCAGAACGTCTTTACGATTGCTCGCATTCCCCATAAATATACATGAGAAGCGAACGGCGTAGAGCATCTTTACACGAAATTTACTCATCTTGACATATAGTAAACTACGTTGATTCAGTCTGATAAGACCTGTGCTTTTGGCATGCACTGTATTTTAACCCCCTTTATCCTATCAAAAATTCAGGGGTTGCAGATACTGCAATAAAAAGACGAAGCAGTTTCCTCGGTGACGCGTTTCTTTTCTGAGTGCCCACACTTTTTGCATTCCGCCATGCTGAATATGGGTTGGTTTGTCGACGCGCCACACAACTCACATGGCAATCCTCGTTCGACTTTGTCATAAACAAATCCAGGACTGGTGCAACTAGGACAAGGGGCTTGTAACCTTTGAAGTAAATTTTCGGCGGCGTTGGCAATGGTCGCCTGACGCTCTGGGCACATCATTGCTCTGAAGTCTGGAGTAATATCAATTGGGAACTTTTTTCTTGCAGCATCAATAATTTGGTTGGTACCAATCAGCCCTTTTTCCACAACCTGCTCGGCGGCATTGGATTTTTCGACGAGCATCCAACCTTGCTCATTGGGGTATTGATTTAGGCATTCTTCCAATTCGCTTTCGCTGGTAGCGTGAATCGGTGCAAGCATCGTTAATTGACGATAAACACCCACAACTTCGATACTCGACGAAACGTCGACAAAGGCCAAGAACTCCTCATTCATATTGCCGATCCCAGCATACCCAGTAAAGCTGCCCTCACTTCCTAAACCTTGCTCCAGGCAAGTGTATTTGCACGCTAAGTTTGCTTTTTTAATAGCGCATTGGTTTGGCGGTAATTTGCGCGTAACACTGTTATCAAAATTACCAAGTTTGTCAGTGTCAAACGCACTATAAACTTCGATTTCACCCGACCAAAGTTGCGCAAACACCGGCGTTATTTGCGCTTCTTTTTTGTGCTTGGTTAACAGAGCAACCTTATCGTTCAATTGATACATGAAGGTGATGAGTAGACGTCTTTGCGTCTACTAGTATTTGGCTACTAAAGCATTTTGATGTGACGTATGTGTACTATCCCTTGGATACCCTAATGATTTTCCCATCATTTGAATCGACGACGAGATAAATAGCGCCCTCCGGACCTTGTACAACATCACGTACACGAAACCCTTTATCTTCAAATAAATTGGTTTCTGAAGTGATCTGATCATCTTCGATGGTAAGGTGTTTCAAATATCTGAATTTCAACGAACCGATAAACAGGTCGCCCTGCCAATCTTCAAACATATCACCGCTGTAGAACATCATTCCAGAAGGTGCATAAGACGGATCCCAGTATTTAACCGGTTGTCGCATCCCATCCATTGCTTTTTTATCCGTGATTATCGTGCCATTGTAATTGATGCCATAAGTGATAGTGGGCCACCCGTAATTATCACCTTTGGTAAGGATATTGACCTCATCGCCGCCTCTCGGTCCATGCTCATGTGTCCACATCTCTCCCGTTTCCGGATGTACAGCCATGCCTTGAATGTTTCTATGTCCATAAGTGTAGACTTCTGGAGCTCCACCTTCTGCAAAAGGATTGTCATCAGGAATACTGCCGTCGTGGTTGAGCCTGACGACCGTACCTGTATGGTTATCCGTATTTTGTGATTCTTCCTTGTAGTTACCTCTATCGCCCAGTGAAATGAACATGTCATTTGCGCGATCAAACGTAATTCGACAGCCAAAATGGTGCCTTGTTTCGTATTTTGGAAGAGCCACAAACACTGGCTCGACATTATTAAGGCGAGACCCGTCGAATTCACCCACATGGACTTCACTGCTCCATCCACCTTCGCCGGCTACATTCAAACACACGTAAACCTTGCTGTTTTCTGAGAAGTCTGGGTCGATCGAGATACCCATCATGCCTGCCTGACCCGTCGCTATAAAATCTGGTAAACCTTCAACTGGCTGATCGACTAATCCGTCGCTGGTTAAAAGTCTAAGAGTGCCATTTCGTTCAGTGATTAAGGCATCGCCTGAGGGGAGAAATGCCAGTCCCCATGGATGGTTCAAGCCATCGGCAACCTCTTCAAAAGTAAAGTGCTCATGTGCAAGCAAGGTGCTGGGCGCAGCAAGCATTAATGCCATGATTGACGACATCATTGACACAATCATACGGTAAGATTTTTTCATTAGAGACTCCATCGAAGAAGGTACTTGAAGAGTAGTTGATAGTAATGCGTTGTGTTATTTGTTCTTACGTCAGTAGTGGCAAGTTGGGTCAACCACACTGGTGGTCGTAAAGGCTATATTTCCCCTTATTATTATCTGACACAAACGGAAACCGTTTCGGTTCTAACGCATGTCCTTAACTACAAAATTC
>JBCDMA010000337.1:0-4085 GCA_038744645.1 Pseudomonadota bacterium
CTGATAAAAAAGCGATATTTATAGACTGCAGTACGATAGAAGCAGACATGGCGAAATCCATTGGCAACCAATTGCGCGAAGCCAATATGAGATTTTGTGATGCGCCCGTCTCGGGCGGCGTTGCAGGTGCTGCTATGGGCACACTGACTTTTATTGTCGGTGGGGTATCTGAAGATGTAGAGGCCATCTCATGCGTGTTGAATGCAATGGGACAAAATGTATTTCACGCGGGTGAAACAGGGGCAGGACAGATTGCCAAAATCTGCAATAACATGCTGTTATCAGTGTTGATGACAGCCACCTCAGAAGCTTTGCAGCTAGGGATTGATAACGGTCTAGATCCAACGACCATCTCCCAAATCTTGTCAAAAAGCTCGGGTAACAATTGGACCTTGGAAAAATATAATCCATGCCCAGGTGTACAGCCACATGTGCCATCGTCTAACAACTACGAAGGTGGTTTTTTGGTGAAACTCATGAATAAAGATCTCGACCTCGCGATGAAAACAGCGTCTTTATCGCATTCAAAAACCCCGATGGGCGCGCTTGCGCAATCTCTATTTCAAGCGCATCAAAAGCAAGGTAACAGTGAGCGGGATTTTTCCAGCATATTTGAAATGTATGCTAACCACACTCGTCAGTAATAGAGGATTCCGCATCTAAATAAACGCCAAACACTAGTGTATTTAACGACTTGCACATACACTAGTGCCATCTAAGTCGTCAGTCCTTTTTAAACCTATATGCAGCCAGCGCTATTTCTCGATAGAGACGGGGTCATCAATATTAATCATGGGTACGTCAGTGATATTGACTCTTTCGACTTTATTCCAGGGATTTTTAATATTGTTGAACAGGCCATAGCGCAGGGTTTTAAGGTCATTGTTGTGACAAACCAATCCGGCATTGGCAGAGGTTACTATACGGAAGATCAGTTCCTTCAAGTGACTCATTGGATGCGTGGCGAATTTTCTAAACATGGCGGACGCATTGATGGCGTCTATTTTTGCCCTCATCACCCAAGTGAAGCGAAAGGGCAGTATTTACAAGTTTGTTGCTGTCGCAAACCCAAACCCGGTCTGTTTGAGGATGCGATCAAAACACATCAGATTGCTGTGGATAAAAGCATCATGATCGGTGATAAAAAATCAGACCTCGTAGCAGCAGCGTCAGCAGGTGTTAAAAATAGGATCTTGTTTAGCCAAGATACCCAACAAAGCAGTGAATACCAGACTCTGTGGCTTCAACAAACGGATTTTAACGGTGTTGATTTATCAATGCTGATAGAACATATCGCGTAGGTGCAATCGTTGTGAATACAATCAAACCTTCTTACCATACATATGTGCCCAAATTTGACTAACTCCGCGTCTATTGATAGCTTTATATTGCTGCGACTGAAACCAACCTTTCCCGACGACAATCTCTAAGCAGCCGGAGATGAATGTATCCCGCTTAATTGCGGCTTCGGGAACAGTGGCGACGTCGTTGACTATCTTAGCACCTAATGCTTATCAGTTTTCTCGCCACTGGCTTATACACCAGAAAGGCGCAAGCAATGAAAGACTTTTTAATCACGAACATTAAACATGGCCTAACCGGAAAGCTGGGATCTGATGCCCGTTTTGAAGGCGCACTTCGAGTAAGAAACGGTTTGATCGAGGCAATGGGAAATCTTCAACCAGAGCCAAATGAGACAATCATCGAAGCAGCACATTCGGTTGTCTGTCCAGGGTTTGTAAACACGCATCATCATCTATTTCAATCGGTTATGAAAGCAGTACCCGCAGCGCTAAACCAGCCACTTGATGCGTGGTTGATGGAAGCCCCTTATCGGTTTTGGCCTCATCTAAGTGAGGACGGGATGCGAACGTCCGCTACTATCGGCTTTGCTGAAATGGCTTTGTCGGGCGTCACTACGGTGGCAGATCAACATTACGTTTACTCTGATCAATACGACTACAATCCGTCCGATGTTTTGTGCGAAACAGCCGCTCGCTTTGGACAACGATTTGTATTGGGACGTGGTGGACTCACCATCGCACGGCCATGGCATCGTGATGATATTCCAATTGCGCCTACAACAAGTTTGCAGCAGATACTAGATGGTCTTGCTGAAGACACAGTGCGTTGGCATGATCCATCGCCCATGGCGATGACACGTATTGCTGCTGCGCCTGTTACTACTCTTTTCAACTTACGCGAAGGCGAGGCTAAGGAAGTCGCACGAGCTGCGCGTGAATTAGGCATCCGTCTTCATACGCATCTATCTGAAAATGACACCTATGTAAAAACAACATTAGCACGATATGGTCAACGCCCCGTTCCTTGGATGGCTGAACAAGAGTGGATAGGGGATGATGTCTGGTTTGCACATTTGGTGAAAATCGATGATATGGAAATTGATATGTTAGCCAAGGCGGGGACAGCAATGGCGCATTGCCCGCAGTCCAATGCCCGCCTAGCTTCAGGTATTGCACCCACGCCACGATTCGCCGAAAGAGGGGGTATTGTCTCACTTGCAGTGGATGGTGCAGCTGCTAATGAGGCCGGTGACATGGCACAAGCACTTTATGCGGCATTCATTATTCATCGTACAGGTGGTCACGCAAATGCTACCAGTGCAGAGAATGTCATTCATTGGGCCACTTCAGGTGGTGCCAAAGCGCTTGGTATTGCTGGGATAGGAACACTTGAACCAGGGAAAGCCGCCGATCTTTTGTTGCTCGACCTCGACCACCCACGTTATTTTGGACAGCACGATAAAACGGTTGGACCAATCATTTCCGGCGGTGAATTGCGATTGCGCTACTCATTTGTAGGTGGACAAGTAATAGTGCGCGATGGAAAGATACCGTGGCTCGACATGAATGACTTAGAAGAAAAAGCAGCTCAAACTGTTAAGGACTTAATTGATGGTACTACAACATCTTAGAAATCAGGATGAAATATGTGAACCATAACCTGTTAACCAGATAAGCTTACTGACTGAAGCTCTCTAGATGTTTGATGCTGCGAGAGAGCATGTTTGTATCAATATCAATCAATTTTTCTTCATTCGTTGTGATATCGACAACTTTGTAACTGCCATCTCTAGCGACTTCAGTAAGCATTGGGTATTTGAAAAACACAAGATTTTCTTCTTTTGTACTGACTACCCAATTGCGCAAGGGCGATTGCAGTGCTTGACCTGTTGAATAACGTTCAACATCGGCCATACAGCCAAATTGTTGCAATATTGTCGGTGCGATGTCCTCATTTGTTGAGGCCTGAACGTTTGTCAGGAAATTAGAGTAGAGATGAAAATTATTTGTCTCTGTTGATTTCGCAATTATCATTTTGTAAGTATCATCTTCAAGCGGCTGATCAGCCAAGGTCGAGAATTCAGCGCCATCTAGCACGCCAAAATAAAACCCGTTTTCAGACTCTGTCATTTGCGACTGAAAAGTATCAAAGGCCACATCTTCAGCTCCTGTAATATAGACGGTGCTGGGAATATCAAATGCCAATAACAAATCCAACAAAACAGGTTCAACTGAAATCATATCAACCATGTTTGTGGGCATGGCATATTTGATTTGCTGCGTGTTACCAGCAATGCTCGATGTAGTAATTAGATGAAACTCATTGCGGTTCAATTCATCGTTTGACCACTCTGCAGCGCCATCTACATTTGCTAAGAGCACGACCTTCACGTCGTTTTTTACGCTGCAGTACACGGGTTGTGGAGGATAAAGAAAACCGCTGCCCACCTGATATTGTAACTCTTCTTGCTGTTCTCTGATATCTAAATCCAGCAAACCATACCGCGCCATCAAGGTTTTTGCAGTCGCGGGATATGACAGCGGAAACATGTTGTCTTGCTTTAAAATCGGCGAATAGAGTCGAGCGTCAGCCCAGACATGGATCCCATGGCTTGAAATAAAACACACAACAAAGGCGGTAACCATAAAAGGGGTAAATTTAAGTCGCTGAAAGCGCTTTAGGCGCTTATAAATGGCATTGGCTATGACAAGCTGTAGCATTAACCACACGATAAATAGCATGCCTAAATAAAACCATTGCAGCCAACCAAAGGCGTTGAC
>JBCDMA010000338.1:0-4061 GCA_038744645.1 Pseudomonadota bacterium
AAATATTTTTGCTACCTTTTCTTCATCGATGCCTGATCCATTGTCAATCAGTTTGATTTCAATGGCGCGCCTTTCATTTAATTGCGTTATCTGGGTGCTGATTTTTAATTTTGCGTTGTTGCCTTTTTTGCACGCTTGGATTGCGTTACAGACAAGATTATTGATTGCGCCCTTGATGCTGGGAGGGTTAATCATCAAGTTGGCATCCTCGTCGGTAAACGATTCACTGAACATCACCCCATGCTGTTTACAAAGTTCTTCCGCCTGCCCGTGCGCGATACCATTTAGTTGCTTTACCGTCGCTTTGCTTACAACTTGGTTGTTATCCTTTTTCGCAAACAGCAGCATGTCATTGACCTGAGACTCAAGCTCTTTTAGCCGGTCTAGTAGTTTTCCGCTGAATTTTTCTGCAAGTTCACCGTCATCACATAGGGTGCGTAAATTTTCGGCATAAAGTAGTGCTGAGCTCAGCGGTGTTCTGACTTGGTGTGCCAAGGACGCCATCATCTTCCCCAACGATGAGAGTTTTTCTAGATGGCTAAGGCGGTTTTGCAACTGACGCGTTTCAGTCAGATCGGTAATGACAACTAGCTGTCCTTTTTCTTGCGTAAGCGCTGATATTTGAATCTTGACGCGTTTGCCATTGCGCATACTCACTTCGTGTCCGTCATCTGCTCTTGGTGCAAAGGCTTTGACAATGAGATCTCGCCACATTTGGCCGACCAGATGCTGTTCAAGCAAGGACTCGGCTTGTTGATTCGCAAGCGAGATGCGTCCCTTGTGATCAATGACTAACACACCAGCCGGCATTACTGACAATAAATGAGACAGCCTATCACGATGGTTATCGGTACCAGTTACGCGAAGCGTAGGAATTGCGCACTCGTTCATGTCCCCAAGAGCAAGAGGTTCAAGCGTATTATTTGCGGATATGTGTTTTGACTTCGCGCGAGTGCGTTCTTCAGCTTCTACAAGGGGTAATGACATAAATACAACATCCAATTATCATGTGAGCACGATAATGCATTGACTATGCCATCTATATTTTTATATATATTTCAATAGGTTAAGATGTGTTGCGTCAATTAAACGACAGCGTTCGTTGAAACGCTGGTTTAATCGTCGTTGGTTTCTCTTTGACGTGAAATTTCGTATTTACGCATTTTTTCCACTAAGGTTGTTCTGCGCATACCCAGTCGGTCCGCGGCTCTAGCGACAACCCAGTCTTCTTTTTCGAGTGCCTGATTGATCAGGTTTATTTCAAGATCTGATAGGTATTCTTTAAGGTTAACGCCTTGTGACGGTAATTCAGTTTCAGTTGAAAGCGAAGAACCGGAATCCATCAAACTACTAGGATTAGCCTCTTCGTATCGGAACATTGCACTAATCGCTTCCCTTTCTGACGTGGGGCCATCCTGAGTGATTTGCGCGGGATGTCCTTGTTCGTCGTATTGATATTTGTGCGGCAAGTGCACTGTATCAATGACTTTGCTTGGATAAAGGATAGAAAGTCGCTCTACTAGATTTGACAGTTCTCGTACATTGCCTGCCCAATCGTGCGTCATCAGTGATTGCATGGCATTTTGTGTAAATTTGACGCTGGACTGCCTTGCACCTTCCAGTCTCGACGCTAATTCCTGCAGCAATAATGGAATATCAGATGCTCTTTCTCTGAGTGCAGGTGTTTCTATTGGAAACACGTTTAAGCGATAGTAAAGATCTTCTCTGAATTTACCTTCATTTATCATGTCTTCGAGATTTCTGTGCGTCGCTGCAACTATGCGCACATCGCATTTCAGTGTCTTTGCGCCGCCAACACGTTCAAAGATCCGTTCTTGCAGTACGCGTAACAATTTGACCTGCATTTGAAGTGGCATATCACCAATTTCATCGAGGAAAAGCGTTCCGCCTTCCGCTAACTCAAAACGCCCTTTGCGCGCATTGATCGCACCAGTAAACGCCCCTTTTTCATGACCAAATAATTCACTTTCGAGCAAATCACCCGGGATCGCACCGCAATTCACCGGTACAAAAGGACCTTTTCGTCGGTAAGATAAATAATGAATGTTCCTTGCAACGACCTCTTTTCCCGTGCCTGATTCACCCAAAATTAACACATTGGCTTCAACGGGTGCCACCTGCTCGATGAGGCTTCGCACTTCGGTAATTTTCTTACTATTTCCGACAAGCGATCTGAACAACATGGTTTTTCCGCTCACCAATGTCGACAGCGGCCTGTTCGCCGTATAGTAGTCACTCGATTTTTGCAATATTTCGGTAAACGCACCGTGAGTAATGGGCTCGAAAACAGAACCAATGAGGTTGTTGAAAGCTCTATCACTACTCAATTGAAAACCCACATTTACAAATGGGTTTTCCGGGTATTTCTCGATAATTTCTTCCGCAATATCGGGTTGTTCACCGTCAATCAGTACGGTAGATATCTTATCCTTTGCTGCCAATAAACTATCGCATGTTCGGTAATCAGCTGAGCTTGAAGTCTCACCAATGAACGTTAGTATTATTTTTAGTGTGTCAACGCGTTTTGGATTTTCGCTTATGATTAGAATTTCGCTCATGGGCTTCAGTACAGGTAAGTGTGAACGACTGTGACAAGATAGTAACAAATCGTTTATTTAAAATCAGTTTTTTTCAAGTGATTGTTACATTTGTGTAAAACTGATTTTTTTTCGAGCTAAAACACCGTCCCAGGATTTTTTTTAGAACGGCAAACGGTTCGCCGTGAGCTACTTAAATAAATTCTTTTACGAGGTCAATTACGCGTTGCTGATCTGCTGCGGTAAGGTCTGGATAGATGGGTAGACTTATTGCTCGAGAATAATATAACTCAACATTATCAAGTACATAGTCTCTAAATCCGGACGCGCGATAATACGGATGCTTGTAAATTGGGATGTAATGCACATTGACGCCAATGCCGTTTGACTGTAGTGATGCAAAGATACCGGCGCGGCGATCGCTGGGCACTTGGATCACGAATAAGTGCCAGGCAGATGAGTTCAAAAACGCCTTTTTCGGCACCATTAATGTTGAACAATCAGCCATATTTTCGAATGCGTCAAAATATCTTTCCGCAATATCACGCCGCTTTTCAATGAACTGATCAAGGCGAGACAATTGAGTGATGCCAAGCGCAGCATGCAAATCACTGAGACGATAGTTAAAACCCAGGGCAAGTTGTTGATAAAACCAATTACCTTCGACCGGTGCATCAAATTCTGATGCCTGCTTGGTGATCCCATGCTTCGCAAAGAGTTGGCACTGCTTTGCAATGTGCGCATCGTTGCACAAGATAGCGCCACCTTCTGCTGACGTAATGGATTTGACTGGATGGAAACTCATCACGGCCAAATCGGAATACTGACAGTTGCCGACAGGTCTGCTTTGGTAGGTCGCGCCCAACGCGTGTGCTGCATCTTCAATGATTCTTACATCGTAGCGTGTGCAAAGCTCGCTTATCTTTTGCATATCACAGCTCATCCCCGAAAAATGTACGACGATAAGCACTTTTGGCAATGTATTTTGTGCAGCAGTTTGAATGAGTTTTTGTGCAAGGTGTTCGGTACATAGGTTGCCGGTCTTAACATCAATATCGACAAAATCGACATCCGCAGAGCAATATCGTGCACAGTTTGCTGATGCCGCAAATGAGTTTGCTGAGGTCCAAACGGTATCACCGCTCCCAACACCTAACGCCATGCAAGCAACATGTAATCCAGACGTCGCACTGTTTACCGCGGTGCAATATGTCGCACCTGTGTATTCGCAAAGTGCGTTTTCAAAGGCTGGTACCCGTGAGCCTTGCGTGAGAAACTCATTTCTCAGCACGTCGACTACCGCATCGATATCCTCTTCATCCACGCAATGCTTACCGTAGGGTATCAGTGACATTGCTGATTGAGTGCCTTCAACTCGCTAATACTGAGAAAATCACTGTTGGTTCCTGAGTGATATTCAAATTTTTCACTGATGCGATGCCCTTTTTCCAGCAGCTTGTTTTGCAGGTAATTCACATTGTCATCAAAGAACTTTATCGCAGG